>JAFUXZ010000261.1 GCA_017470795.1 Paludibacteraceae bacterium | reverse complement strand
TGCGCAGCCACTCGTTGAGTCTGTAAGCCGCACTGACCTCTCCGCCGGCCGCATTGATGCTGGTGTGGTTGACGCACCTCCATTTGGTTTCACTCGGCTGGCGTACCCAGTCGATGATGTCTGTCCCGTGTCTGTAGTACACGGTGGCCTGGGTCTGCCAGTGTTCGTTCTGCCACTTCACGCCCAGTTCTGCCGTCAACGCCTGCTCGGGCTTGAGGTCGGGGTTGGCTATCTGTGTGGCACTCTTGTAGTACAGGTCTGTGAAAGTCGGCAGACGCAGGGAACGGTTGACGTTAACGTATACGCGTCCTTGAGGCGCAAAGTTATAGCCGATGTTGGCACCTGCGCAGAAGTTGTGACCGAACATCGTGTTCCAGTTACCCGACACGCCGACCGATGCCGCAAAGCGTCCGAAGAAGAAAGCCTGCTCGGCGAAGTAGTTGAAGTTGAGCCGGTTCTTGCCGTATGTGAAGGTGGTGTCGCTCTTAAAGGGAATGTGCAGCGGATTGCTCAGTGAGTCGCCCAGCACGTTGCTCTTGATGTACTCGTTGCGCAGTTCGACACCTACCGACGTGCGCCCTATGCGTGACACGTAGGCCACCTGGGCATTCACCCCGTTGACATGCGTGACGTGATAGTTGTGGCTGACGTACCATGCCGGCGCATCCTTCTTGTCTCTGATGAGTTCAAACCTGTCATAGTGCGTACGCCAGTAGGCTGTTGCCGAGAGGCTCAGCTGCTTCCAGCGCTTGTCGTAGCGGGTGGATACGAACAGGGTCTTCGTGGCGTCAAACTGGTCGGGATATTTGAGCGAATAGAAACTGTTTGCGCCGTAGTTTTTAATCTGCCCTCCGACCTGCGCCTGCAGTTCGCCCATACGCTCCGTATGATAGCTGCCTTGGGCATAGACCTCACTGAGTTGGTAGTCTGTGTTGTGCATATAGCCCTGGCTCTGATCGTGACGGACGTATGCACTGCCCTGCCAGTTGTCGCGGCTGATGCGCCCGCCTATCATGGGGCTGAAATAGCCGTTCTCACCGCCTTGGAGCCGGATGTCGACATGCGCATCAGGACGGACGTCCTGTGTCTTGGTGACGATGTTGATTGCTCCGCTGAAGGCCGAAAGTCCAAAGAGACTCATGCCTGTACCCTGCAGTACTTCGATGCGTTCTATCTGACTCACGTCGACCGGCAGGTCAAGCGTGTAGTGCCCGGTCTGCGGGTCGGTCAGGTTGACGCCGTTGAGCATGACGAGCACCTGATCGAACGTGCCTCCGCGCATCGACAGGTCGGCCTGCGTTCCTCCCGCACCGCGCGCACGCACATCGATGCCGGGCAGGTATTCCAGGATGTCGTTCAGACAGGTGACCGGCAGGTCTTTGAGTTGTTGGGCAGAAATGGTGCTCACCAGCCGGAGAGCGTTGGATTCAATCTCGGCTTTGTGGCCGATGACGTTCAGTTCGTCAATCGTAAACTGCCTTTCGCCGGTCTCGGCGGGGGCGGCGTACAGCTGCAGTCCGATGGCCGCAGCCGCTGTCAGTAGAAAAAAACGTTTCATTGTTGTTTGTGTGTTATGAATGTGAGTTATAAAAGTGGCGTATCAACGAAAAAACGCCCACCGAGCCGTGTCGGTGAGCGTTGTGTGTGTATGACGTGCGTATAGCGCTGCCTCGGCAGCAATGCCGCGCAGTGTGTTTACAGCTGAAGCTGTGAGCTGTGCTTCCAGCTCACTTGTCTGGAGCAGTTCTTCGAGCGGCTCGGCCGGGTCGGAAGCATATCGGTCGTCTGCAACGACGGCAGCCTGAATCCCGGCAGTCCTGCCGTCTGACTTGAGCAGTGACTGGTTGCAGATCTTAATGCCTACGCGCCCGATGCTCACCTCCTGATGGAGGGAGCGAAACACTGCATAGCCCTTGCGCGAGAAGCGGCGGAAACGGATGGCAGTATGTCGGACGGTCTGCTGAAACATCGGCTGATAGGGATGGTCTGTGAGTTAGTCGGCAAGATGTTTCCACTCGTCTTTGAGGAGCGGCTTGACGTTCTGCCAACTGATGACAACCTGCGTACCCTCGGGGATGTACGGACCAAGATCCGTGAGGTTGAACATATAGACGATGCCTTCCTGACTAAAGTAGAAATTGTTGTTCGGCCTGATGGACTGGACCTCATAGTCGTTGTCGACAAGGTCCTTGATGAGCTCGACTTCGTCGGTCTGATCGACGATTGCGCTCAGCAGCCGGTGCGTCAGGTCGGCTTCGTAGCCGTCAATGAACAGGCGCTCTTCGTCGATGATGCTACCGTCGGTCTTGTCAAAGTTGACGTACGTGCAGCGGCTCATGCCGGTGGCTTGCCCGAAGTTGATGATACGCTCAATGCTGTATGACATCACACCTGCCGAGTCATACTGCACCCCGGCCGACACGTACAGTTCGTTTTCAAACTCGTTAGGCTCAGCCACATAGAGCAACGAGTCGTCCGTCTGACGGATGTCGCTCACGAGCCGCTGTGCCTGCTCGACAAACTCGCTCTTGTAGTTCTTCCCCACATAGTCGGCATAGGCCGCCATTGCCGAGTCGAACGGGAGCTGATTGAACCGGTCGGCAAACAGGAGGCTCTTCAGCGCGTCCTGAATCTGCACCATGGCGGCAGAGGGCTGCGTCTCATCGGCAGGGACTTCAATGTCGAGCGCAATGAACATCCGGCTGTCGGCGTCAGCAGAGAGGTCAACAGTATCAAGCAGGCTGTAGTGAACGGTCGGGCTGGGGTCTTTTGAAGCGTCGGCGCTGCCGTCTTTCCACTTGCCGCATGACTGAAACAATGTCGTTGCGGCAAAGCACGCCGTGACGACCATAATCGAGTGCAGTTTCTTCATTTTCTGATGAAAATTCTTGTTTGAAAACGCTGCCGCAAAGGTACGACATTATTTCTAATTTCAACGGCCGGCAAGGCATAAAGCATGCCGCTGACGGCATCCGGCGGCGTTGTCACTGCGAAAGTCTCCGGGGCGTCAGGTGCTGACGGCTACACCCGGCGGCAATGCTGTGGCCGGCATGGCGCTCACGGCTGCGGGGCTCCACCTCCATGCTGCCTGATGACTGCCGGCAGTACGCGTCGGACGATGAACATGCTGCCCGGCATCGCCCACGGCGCCGGAAGGACGTAAAGCCTGTGTCCGCGTTCCGCCCGCGGCGCAGGGCCGGCAGAGGCCTTGCGCACGCACAGCCCCGCAGGACGGATGTTCAGGTGCGCCGAGACGGGGTGAAGACCAGCGTGCACTGGAGGCAGATAAGGGCCGGTGTGCATGGTGTTCGCCGACAAAATCGTACCTTTGCAGGCGGTGGGCATACCGGCCCTGCCGGCACACCCGCCACACAGAAGACCCGCCTCATGCTCTATATTCTTGATTTTGACGGAACGCTGGCCGACACGCAGTCGGCTATTGTCCAGACCTCCCGGCAGGTGCTTGCCGAACTCCGGCTGCCGCCGGTCGATGATGCTGCGATATGCGCCACAATCGGGCTGCCGCTGCGTGAGTGCTTCATGCGTGCCGCCGGGATTCGTGAGGAGGCGGTGCTGGAGCGCGCGCTGACGCTCTACCGCGACCTGTTCGACGACATCGCGCTGCGTCAGGTAAGGCTCTTCCCGACCGTGGCGCAGACACTCCGCACGCTGCACGAAGCCGGACATCAGCTCAGCATTGCCACCAGCCGCACGCGGGCCTCACTCGACCCGATGCTTGACCGGCTGGGTATCGGTGCGCTGTTCTGTTTCATCTGTACTGACGAGATGGTCAAAGGCAAGAAGCCGCTGCCCGACATGGTGCAACTGACACTGCAGACATTGCAGCAGCCGGTGCAGTCGGCGCTGGTGGTGGGTGACACCGCGTTTGACATCAGGATGGGGCGCGATGCCGGCTGCCGAACCTGCGGCGTGACTTACGGCAACCAGTCACGTCAGCAGCTGGCCGAAGCACAGGCCGACTACATCATCGACCGCTTTGAACAACTGATTCAAATAACCACTCCATGTATATAGGACAACCCGTTACATACCGCCCGACAATGTGGCACACCGCCCTGCAGGAGCGCACCTATGACCTGCTCGACCGGCTGGGCGTCGGCTTCCTGCGCGTAGATACGGAAGACGTAATCACGATGGAAGACTGCAGGCAGGTGGATGCCGCACTGCAGGTCAGGGTGGTGAAGACCCTCTTCCTGTGCAACCGGCAGCAGACGCAGTTCTATCTGTGCGTCATGCCGGGTGACAAGCCCTTCGTTACGCGCGACTTCGGCCGGGTGCTGGGTGTTTCGCGCGTAAGCTTTGCGCCGGCCGAAATGCTCAAGTCGATGCTGCAGACCGAGCCCGGAGGCACAAGTCTGTTCAGCCTGCTGGCTGACGAAGAGCGGCGCGTGCGCTTCATCATCGACCGGCCCGTGCTGCAGACCCCGTTCTACGGCTGCACGGACACGACATACTACAGCTACATGCGCCTGCAGACAGACGACGTGACCCGACACATCATCCCTGCGCTGAATCACACAGCCGAGATTGTCCAGCTCTGACCCGTAAGACAACCGGCCATGAATCGCCCTGACACCGCCCCTGACATGGACTTGACCATCCCTGCGATATATCACCCCGACATGCCCGACTTTCTGCCCCGTCTGCTGCAGACACAGGCACTGCAGCGCATCGCGCATGTGGGCATGAACTGCGGCTGCGAATACACACAGATGCATCCGTGGGCCGGCATCGGGGCATACTCGCGCCTGCAGCACAGCATCGGCGTGGCACTCATCGTGTGGCACTTCACACACGATGTGCAGCAGGCGGTTGCCGGACTGCTTCACGACATTGCCACACCGGTCTTTGCGCACGTGATAGACTTCATGAACGGCGACCATCTGACCCAGGAATCGACCGAAACAGACACGCGCCGGGTCATTGACGCCGACGCCGGACTGCAGGCTCAACTCGCACGTCTCGGCCTGACCACGGACGACGTGGCCGACTATCACCGCTTCCCTATCGCCGACAATCCGACCCCACGCCTGTCGGCCGACCGGCTGGAGTACACCCTCGGCAACATCGTCAACTACGGCTTTGCCGGACACCGGGAGGTGAGCCGGATATACGACGACCTCACCGTCATGCACAACGAACAGGGCCAGCCTGAACTCGGCTTTGCCCACACAGAGCCGGCCCGTGCGTTCGGCTCGCTGATGCTGCGCTGTTCGCAGGTCTACGTGTCCGATCAGGACCGCTATGCCATGCAGCGCCTGGCCCTGCTGATCGCAGGGGCTGTCCGACAGGGAGTGATCGGTCGCGCTGACCTCATGACCACCGAGCCGCAAATCATCAGCCGTCTATCTGAAAACCACAACACCGCCGAGGCATGGCGTGCCTTCTGCGCCCTCCGGAAGACAAGCCGGTCAGCACATCCGCAGCAGCAGGGACTGTGGCTGAAGATTCCGGCCAAGAAACGGCATATCGACCCCCTCGTGCGTTGCAGTGAAGGCCTGCCGAAGCGGCTCTCAAGCCTCGAGCCACAGTTTGCATCCGACCTGCACCGGTTCCTGCAGAGCGATTTTGACTACTGGGTAGGAGATGCCGAGACGACAAACAGCACAGAACATCATGAAAACAAATCAGACAAATACATTTGACACACAGCCGCAGGGGCAGGAACAGGAGCGCGAGCGCAAGGCCGGAACGGCAGTACTCGTCGGACTCGTGACGCCCGAACAGCCCGAAGAGCGCACACAGGAATATCTTGATGAACTGGCATTCCTCGCCGATACGGACGGCATCAGCATCGTCAAGCGCTTCATTCAACGCCTGCCGTCACCCAACACCAACACATATGTCGGCGACGGCAAACTGCAGGAGATTGCCGACTTCGTGAAGGAGCATCAGGTTGAGACGGTCATATTCGACGACGAACTGTCGCCCAGACAGTTGCGCAACATCGAGAAAGCACTCCACACACACGTGATGGACCGTACGATACTGATTCTTGAAATCTTTGAACAACGGGCACAGACGAGCTACGCCAAGACACAGGTCGAGATGGCGCATCTGCAATATATGCTGCCCCGACTGACACGTATGTGGTCGCACCTTGACCGGCAGCGGGGCGGAGGAACAACATCGCGAGGAATGGGCGAGACACAGATGGAGGCCGACAAACGCATCATCCGCAACCGCATCAGTCTGCTGCGCGAAGAGCTCAAGAAGATTGACCGGCAGATGATGACGCAACGGCAGAACAGAGGCAAGCTCGTCAGAGTGGCACTGGTCGGATATACCAACGTGGGAAAATCGACACTGATGAACCTGCTGTCGAAAAGCGACGTGTTCGCAGAGAACAAACTGTTTGCTACCCTGGACACAACGGTGCGTAAGGTGACGATTGACAACCTGCCGTTCCTGCTTTCCGACACGGTAGGTTTTATCCGCAAACTGCCCACCGGACTGGTGGAGTCGTTCAAGTCGACGCTTGACGAAGTGCGCGAGGCTGACCTGCTGATTCACGTCGTTGACATCTCGCACAAGAATTTTGAAGAACAATATGAAGTCGTGTGCCAGACCCTGCGCGAACTTGACCCTGTGGAAAAACCGACAATCCTTGTATTCAACAAGGTAGACGCCTTCAGTTACACACCCAAGGAAGAAGACGACCTGACACCCATGAAGAGGGAGAATATCCCCCTTGAAGAACTGAAGCGGACATGGATGAGCACGATGCAGCGCGACTGCGTATTCATATCTGCACGGCAGAAAGAGAATATCGACGAGCTGCGCAAGATGATGTATGAACGGATTAAGGCCATACATGTAGAACGATACCCGTACAACGACTTCCTGTTCCAACGCTATGACGAAGAAACATAGTCAACGGCCGGCTGTCAGGCGTGGACTGCCGAGCATCATTGTGGCTGCGATGATTGCGGTGGTTTGTCTGGTCGATCTGCACGGCGCGGAGCAGCAGTTGCCGACTTTTGAAGGCATGGACAAACTGGTGCATGCCCTCATGTTCGCTGTGCTGACGCTGGCTCTCGCGTTCGACCTCAGACAGACGCGATGGCGCAGGTCTGCGCCGGGGCTGCTGATTCCCCCTGCTGTTTACGGAGCCCTGATTGAGGTGCTTCAGGCAACACTGACAGATGTGCGGTCGGGTGACTGGTTGGACTGGATAGCCGATATAGCCGGAGCATTGACGGCCTTCGGAGCGCTCCTGCTATATGACCGGTTCAGGAAGCATCATCCAGAATCCGACCGTCGGCCATACGAATGACTCTGTCAGAAATTGCCGCGAGATCGGCATCGTGAGTAACGATGATGATGGTTTGATTGAATTGCCTGCGCAGGTTAAGCAATATCCGGTGCAACTCCGCCTTGTTGGCCGAGTCAAGACTGCCTGAGGGCTCGTCAGCCAGTATGACACTCGGACGGTTGATGAGTGCCCGCGCCAAAGCCACGCGTTGCTTCTCGCCCCCTGACAACTGGTCCGGTTTATGATTTTCGCGATGCTCTAACTGAAGCAGTTGGAGCAGTTCGTGCGCCCGGTGATGCGCCTTGCCATAGCTGCGGCCTCCAATGAGCGCAGGCATCATCACGTTCTCAATGGCTGTGAACTCAGGCAGAAGCTGGTGAAACTGAAAGACAAAGCCTATCTTCTTGTTGCGCAGGTGCGCCAGTTGCTGCTCATTGAGCCGCATGGTGTCGATATTATCGATGCGCACCTGCCCCGAATCCGGACGGTCCAGTGTTCCGAGAATCTGAAGCAGAGTGGTCTTGCCCGCGCCACTCGGGCCGATGATGGAAACAATCTCCCCCTGTCGGACCTCAAAATCGACCCCCTTCAAGACCTCCAGTGTCCCGAAGTGCTTGTGTATGTTGGTGGCTTTAATCATGGGTAAGGCTTGACTTGTTGTCGACAGACTGGCCGATAATCTGACGAACATGTTCGGCCAACTGCCGCTGGTCGTCATGCCCGTAAGGCTGGATGTCGACGGGTGGATGAATGCGTAACTGTATTACTCCGGGGGTGATGTGAAGCGTGCCGCGCGGCATCCGCTCATAACACCCCGTGAGAGAAACCGGGAGCACTGGCAGACGCAAATCGGTAGCAAGCATGAAAGCCCCACGCTTGAAACTTCCCAAAGATCCGTCTGACGAGCGGGTCCCCTCCGGAAAAATCACCACGCTGATACCGTTACGCAGAGTCCGCTCTGCACGCTGCAGACTGTTCTTAGCCGCAATCGAACTCTCGCGATTGAGAAAAATATGGCCGACTTTCTCACAGGCCCATCCGACGAGCGGAATCTTGCGCAGAGTCGACTTCATGACCCACTTGAACTTAATGGGAAGCCACCCGTATATCGCCCATATATCAAAAAAACTCTGGTGATTGGCTGCCACCACGTATGACTGCCCCTGCTGAATATGTTCGCGGCCGATGACCTTGACTCTGACCCACAATATCCAGCAGAACAGACGTGCCCATATGCGGGCCGGAAGCGCACCGACGGCAGTGTCGGCCCAAGGTGAGAGCAACACACTCAGCAAGGCAGCAAGCGTAGTCAGCACTATCAGTATCGGCAATGCGATGCAGACCTGATAGATGATGAGTAAAAAACGTAGTACGCGTTGCATGTCGGCGGTGGTTTTCAGGATTAAGGCAGCAAACGGCAGGCGGTCAGCACAGACCGATATGACGACGGACATCCTGCCATGTCTCGTTGTCTAAATTAGGACCAATCACTTCGACAACCTTGCCCGAGACGAAAGCGCCCAACTCGCCGGCTTGCTGCAGGTTCATGCCGCTGGCCAGACCATAAAGGAAGCCTGCCGCATAGAAGTCGCCCGCACCGGTGGTATCAATCGCCTTTGACGGGGTGGCCGGAACGGTGTAGGTCTTGTCTTCGTGCATGATGAGCGAACCATGCGCACCGAGCTTCACGACCGCATAATCTGTGATGCGTGCTATCTCCCGCAGCGCCTCGTGAGGTTCGCGATGCGTAAAGGCACGCGCCTCGTCTTCGTTGGCAAAGACGATGTCCACATACTGTTCGACCAACTGATGCAGGAACTCATAGTTTTCCCGAACGATGTTGTAGCTTGCAAGATCGATGGAGACTTTCAGACCGGCCAGTTTGGCGCGGTGCATGCAGTCACTGATGAGTTGCCGGTTGCTTACGAGGTAGCCTTCGGTGTGGAAGATGTCATAATGGCTTAGTAAGTCGGGAGTTAAATCGGCAGCATCCAGACAAGTGCTGGCACCGAGGTTGGTGAGCTTGGTGCGTACGCCGTGCGGCGTGATCAGTCGGGTGCAGTTGCCCGAAGGGGAAGAGCATGTCTTCACGTGGGAGACACCTCCTTTCTGCTCCAAGACTTGCTGATAGTTGCGTCCGATGTCGTCATTGCCCACACAGCCTAAAAAAGACGCTACGCCGCCGATGCGTGCAAGCGCCTTGATGGTGTTTGAAACAGATCCGCCGGCGACAAGGGTCTGCTTCCGATCCGCAAACTGTTGGCGGATTTTGCCTGATGTACCCGCATCGACATACTCCATGCTTCCTTTCGGAAAACCGAGGCTTTTAAGTTGATTATCATCTACTTGAATGAGGATGTCGGTAAGGGCGTTACCGATGCCGATGACTTTTTTCATGGGTGCGGACAAAAAATTTACTGCAAAGTTATTGCATATTTCCGAAATATCCTCTACTTTTGCACCGCACTTGCGAAAAATGTGCACTAAGCTTCCTTAGCTCAGTTGGTTAGAGCATCTGACTGTTAATCAGGGGGTCCAAGGTTCAAGTCCTTGAGGGAGCGCAACAAGAGCAGGTAGTCAGCCTTGATTTGACTGCCTGCTCTTGTCTTTTGTACGTGGTATGCCTTGTGGAGACCTGTTTCCCATGGGCCATGACAGAGGCTTTGTTTGACGATTATTTGACGGGAGAGCGAAGACGGACGTGGCGAACAACGGGCTGTCAGAGGCACTGTCGCCGCCACGCCTGATACCCCCTTTGCACTATATGCTGCCGCCTTATGGAGCGGGGGCATTATCCGCTTTATCATGCCCCAGGCCGCAATCTGCGGTTGAGAGGACATAACAGCCGGCTCTGACATCCGTGCGTCTGAAGCAGGTGTAGTTATCTGTTGAGCCGGAGTAAGTATCCAACCACGAGGAAACGGTGCGGAATAGGCCGAAGGGAATGATTAAGCGTGAGAGAGCGGTACGTATTGAGCCAAAGGGAGTCATCGGCCACGAGGGAACGGTGCGTATGGAGCAGAAGGGGATGGTCGACCGCAAGGGAGCTGTGCGTATTGAATCGAAAGAAGTAATCGAGTGGAATGCACAGTACGTATTGAGCCAAAGGGAGTGATTGGCCACGAGGGAATGGTGCGTATGGAGCAGAAGGTGATGGTCAACAGCGAGGGAGTGGTGCGTATTTGAATCGAAAGAAGTAATCGAGTGTGAATGCGCCGTGCGTATTGAACCAAAGGGAGTCATCGGCCATGAGGGACCGGTGCGTATCGAACCAAAGGGAGTCATCGGCCATGAGGGACCGGTGCGTATGGAGCCAAAGGGAGTAATCAAG
>JAFUXZ010000260.1 GCA_017470795.1 Paludibacteraceae bacterium | reverse complement strand
CCAAACAAAAACAGAAAAAAATTTCAAAAAATTTGCACGCAAAAATACAACGGACTGATAACCTGAAACATAGGAAAAACACAACACAAAGCCACACATGAAGCCAACAGGCACAACAACACACAAAGCATACCCCCAGACGCAGCCAACAGACAATGAACAGCATAAGGAAAAACCGCACACAACGCCCTGCAGAAACAGCCAGAGACAAAAAGCAACCACGAAAAAAGCCGGCAGAAAAACAACGCACGGAAAGATTACCGACCACCAAAAACAACAGAAAACAACACACAGAACCGACAGCAACCAACACCGCCAACAGACACACACAGCCACAACAGACCCCTCCGACGGCATACACGGGATATGAATAAAAGGAAATGTTTGCGGCACGTATCCATTGGGGATACATTATATATAAGGGGAGTCAAGACACCGCATCTGTAATCCGAGCATATTCGTAACTTTGCAGGACACGAAACAATGGCGTATGAAAACGATTGGTATCATCGGACCCGAGTCGACCGGAAAGACGACTCTGGCACAGCGGCTGGCGCAGATTACCCGCTGCCATTGGGAGCCGGAACTGGCACGTGATTATGTAGAGCGCCTCCAGCGTCCGTACACTGAACAGGATGTGCAGACTATTGCACGACATCAAATTGAACGCGAAATGTTGCTGCGTGAACAGATGTCGGCTTCTGCCTTTGTTTTTTTTGATACCGAGACCATCATCACGCAAGTATGGATGGAGCATGCGTACGGCTATTGCCCTGATTTTCTGAGCCGACACATCCAAAATCATCCGATGGACATGTACCTACTCTGTTGCCCTGACATCACTTGGGAGCCTGATCCTGTACGCGAGAATGGACACATCAGAGAGCAACTCATGAAACGATATACCGATCTTGTACGAAAGACGAACCGTCCCTTTGCGTTCATACAGGGGCAAGGAGACGAGCGCATCCATGCCGCACTGCGGGCCATCGGGCTTGCCGATACTGGGCAAATCGGCTAACTTTGCCGCTCCAATATGAAACTCTCCTGACATCATGAGCAATAAATTTCAAATGGTAGCCAAGACTCTGAAAGGTCTTGAAGGCGTGCTGGCCAACGAACTCCGCGCCATAGGAGCCACCGATATTCAAGAAGGGCGCCGCGCCGTGAGTTACACCGGCGACCTCAGACTTCTGTACAAGTCGAACTTATGCCTGCGCACCGCCCTGTCTGTTCTCAAGCCGATCAGCACCTTCCATGCATCAGACCCTGACGAAGTATACGCCGCCGTCAAACGTATTGACTGGAGTCAGTATCTTGATTTACGCACGAGTTTTGCCGTCAGTTCGACAGTCTACAGCCGCCAGTTTCACCACAGCAAGTTTGTAGCCTACCGGGTGAAAGACGCCATTGCCGACTGGTTTGTGGAACACACGGGAAAACGTCCGTCTGTGAGCGTCACCAATCCGGACGTCCAGTTGAACATTCACATTTCCGACGAATCGTGCACCCTGTCGCTTGACTCGTCCGGCGACGCGCTCTACCGCCGAGGCTGGCGCGTTGGACAAGACACCGCTCCCATCAACGAGGTTCTGGCCGCAGGCATGCTCCTGATGGCCGGCTGGGATGGTCAGTGCGACTTTGTGGATCCGATGTGCGGTTCGGGCACTCTTCTGATTGAAGCCGCCATGATTGCGCTCAACATACCACCCGGGCTATATCGAAAAAACTTCGGATTTGAACACTGGAAAGACTTTGACGCCGAACTCTTTGACACGCTCTACAACGACGATTCACAGGAACGTGCATTCTCACACAAGATATACGGGTCAGACATTTCACACAAGGCTATCAACATTGCGCGTGACAACGTCAAGAACGCCGGTCTGGCACAATATATAGAACTGAGCGTCTGCGGCGTGGCCGACCTTCAAGCCCCCTCCGGACCTTGTCTCATCGTGACCAACCCACCCTACGGCGAACGCATCAAACCCGAATCCATCCTTGGGCTGTATGAAGAGCTCGGTTCAACACTCAAGCACCGTTTCTCCGGCAGTCAGGCTTGGGTAATCAGCAGCCTGAAGGAAGGAATCTTCAAAATTGGATTGCGACCGAGTCAGAAGATAGAACTGCTCAACGGAGATCTTGAATGCCAATATGTGCAGTTTGAACTTTTCGACGGTAAACGAAGTGAGTATAAGAGCAAACGGGCATCAGCAACGCACACGGCTGGAGGACAAGCACAGAACAAGAAGATAAAGCGCGACAAAGCGCCCTCTGACAAAATACGGGGAAAATCCAGTCCCAGAAAAGCCTGACGAAACCAAAGGAGCGCAGCGGCAGGTCATGCTCCGCCTCCTCCGCTCCTGTCTGCCTGCAACAAAGACGCACGGTCTCATTGTGTATCAAAAGAACCAATGAGACCGTGCGTCTTCAAGATTTTCAAACCGGATTATTTGCTTGCCTTACGGTGCATCAAGGCCAACTCAAGCACTTCCATCACGTCGTTGACATAGTGGAATTGAAGCCCACGCAGATAACGTGCAGGAATCTCGTCAATATCCTTTTTGTTTGCACTGCACAAGATGATGGTCTTAATCCCCGCCCGTTTTGCAGCCAGGATTTTCTCCTTGATACCTCCTACCGGAAGTACACGGCCACGAAGCGTTATCTCGCCTGTCATGGCAATGTTTGGCCGAACCTTGCGCCGCGTGAACGCACTTACCAACGAGGTTGCCATCGTGATGCCCGCACTGGGTCCATCCTTAGGAACAGCACCCTCCGGCACATGTATGTTGACGGCATGCGTCTCAAAAATTTTGGCATCAATCCCGAGTTTGTCTGCATGAGCCCGGATGTATGCCAGAGCCAGTATCGCAGACTCTTTCATCACATCCCCGAGATTACCGGTCAGTGTGAGCTTGGGCGTCTTCGAACGGCTCAGACTCGATTCGATGAGTAAAATCTCGCCACCGACCTGCGTCCATGCCAGTCCGGTTACGACACCGGCATAATCATTGCCCTCATATACCTCATGCTCATAGCGGGGCGTTCCAAGCAATTCACGAACCTGTTCTTGTGTCGGCGACACATTGTACGCCTCTTCAGACGCCACCTTCATGGCGATCTTCCGCATCAGAGCTGCCAACTGCCTGTCAAGGCTGCGCACACCCGACTCGCGTGTATATTTGTCAATGATGTATTTCAGTTCCGACTTGCTGAGTTTCAGCTGGTCTGCATTCAGCCCGCTCTTCTCCAGGTTCCTCGGTATCAGGTGTCTCGTGGCAATCTCCGTCTTTTCATCAAGCACATATCCGTTCATCTCAATGAGCTCCATGCGGTCGAGCAAAGGGCGTGGAATACCCGACAGGCTATTGGCCGTAGCGATAAACATCACATGCGAAAGGTCATAGTCGACATCCAGAAAGTTATCATGGAATGCCGAATTTTGCTCCGGATCAAGCACCTCAAGCAAAGCCGATGCAGGATCGCCCTTGTAGTCCGACGCCAGCTTATCTATCTCGTCAAGCACGAACACGGGATTGGAAGTTCCCACCTTCTGCAGAGCCTGAATAATACGCCCCGGCATGGCTCCGATATACGTCCGCCGGTGTCCGCGGATCTCTGCTTCATCATGCAGTCCTCCCAATGAGATACGTGCATACTTCCTTCCAAGCGCCTCCGCTACCGAACGTCCAAGACTTGTCTTTCCCACTCCCGGAGGACCATACAGACAGAGAATCGGCGACTTCATGTCAGCCTTCAGCTTCTGAACTGCAAGAAATTCCAGGATACGCTCCTTCACCTGTTCCATGCCATAGTGATCACGTTCAAGGACGCGGCGCGCATGGGTCATGTTAAAGTTATCTGTTGAGTATTCTCCCCAAGGCAGGGCAAGCATCGTCTCGACATAGCCGAGCTGGACGCTGTAGTCAGGCGAATGCGTACCGATGCGCTCCAGTTTGTTGACCTCCTTTTCGAAAATCTCCGCAACTTCTTTAGTCCACTTTTTGTCCTTGGCTTTACGTCTCAGGTCAGCGAGTTCGTTGCCTGCCGTATTGCCCAATTCCTTCTGGATGGCTTCCATCTGCTGTTGCAGGAAGTATTCACGCTGCTGTTTGTCTAACTCCTCTTTGGTCTGCGTCTGGATTTTTATCTTGAGCTCGATAAGTTGCAGTTCTCTGTTGAGGATTTCGAGCAGTTGATATGCCCGCTCGTCTACTTTGTTGATTTGAAGCAGACGTATCTTTTCCTCCACGTCAAAGGGGAAATTGACACATACATAGTTGATTACCAGCTCGGGTGTCGACAGATTTCTCATCGCAAACAAGGCATCCTCATTCATATTGCCCGTCCGTTTGAGGATGTTGACTGCTACATCTTTGATGCTTGCCACAAGTGCGACGAAGTTGGCATCTTCCTCGGCAGGCATCTGATTGGGAAGAGTCTCAATAATGACACGCAGATAGGGTTTGTGCTGCGCGGCTTCAACAATGCTGAATCGGCTAATGCCTTCGAGAATAATTGTCACCGAGTTGTCGGGCATATCGAAGACGCGCGTGATGCGTGCAGACGTGCCTATCGGATACAGGTCACGCAAGTCGGGGTCCTCGGTCTGCTTGTCGGTTTGAGTGCACACGCCGACGAGGGTCTCGCGCTGAAAGGCCTGTTTGACGAGTTTCTGCATCTTGGGGCGTGCAACCGTCACGGGCAGCAGCACTCCCGGATAGAGCACCCTGTTGCGCAGTGGAAGTATCGGCAATGAGTCGCCCGAATGTGGAGCTATCGCCTTCGAATCGGTAAGGTCGTCGCCCTCGTATATCGGGATGATATGTGATGTTTCTTCTTCGACTTGCAAAGGAGTGATGATGTCAAATGAATCCATAGTCTATATTATTGTGGCAGATAGTGCTGCAATCATTATGCCAAGACGGGCAGCCTGCAGATTATGCCAAAATGACACATTCTGCATCCCTGTTGCACACAGAGCATGGTCTGCGATAAAAGCACCCACAAGAAGCGAAAACTGCAACGCGTCTTGTGAGTGCTTTGTGCGTTCTGTCAGAACAGTCTTTCCGACAGTCTGTGTCTGCCGCGGATTAGCGTCCGATGCAGTTGTACACAAATCCCTGTTCCTGCATCTCAACCGGGTCGTAGATGTTGCGCCCGTCGATAATCAAAGGGGTGTGCATGGCTTTTTTGATTACAGCCCATGATGGAAGTCTGAATTGTTTCCACTCTGTGAGCACAAGCAGGGCATCCGCATCAAGCACGGCGTCGTACATATCTGTCGCATAGCGTACTTTGTCTCCGATTCTGCGCTGACATTCCTGCATGGCGATTGGGTCGAAGACGCTGATGTCGCATCCGGCTTTCAACAACAAATCAATGGTCACGAGCGAAGTAGCTTCACGCATATCGTCGGTCT
>JAFUXZ010000259.1 GCA_017470795.1 Paludibacteraceae bacterium | reverse complement strand
TGTCGCCGCATCCGTGCGCGACCTCTTGGACTCGCGCAACCGGACCGTCGAAAAGTCCGGACCAGACTTCTGGCAGAAGTCACAGAACCGCTGGAACTCACGCACATACAGCCTCACGCTCACATACTCCTTCTCAAGCAAAAATGCAAAGAAGTCCAACAAGCAAGAGCGTGACGAAAACATGGAAAACTTTTTCGATGAGGGTGGAGCTGACGACTAAACACAGACGCGCACCACACACCCGCATCACTACAACAGAAAACTACCATCATAATGAAACACGAACAGTTCATGCGGCAGGCCATTGACCTGTCAATAGAAAATGTCAGGAACGGCGGCGGGCCGTTTGCAGCCGTAATCGTAAAAGACGGTCAGATTATCGCGACAGGCACCAACAGAGTCACTGCCAACAACGATCCCACAGCGCATGCCGAAGTGACAGCCATCAGAGAGGCATGCAGCCGCCTGCAGACCTTCGACCTCAGCGGTACGACCATCTATACCTCTTGCGAACCCTGCCCGATGTGCCTCGGGGCGATCTACTGGGCGCACGTTGACAAGATGTATTATGGCAACAACAAAAACGACGCTGCGCACATCGGATTTGATGACTCATTTATCTATGACGAGATTGGACTTCCGCTAAGTCAACGCCGCCTGATATCTACACAGCTGATGCACGAAGAGGCTCTTGAAGCTTTCCGCACCTGGGAGAAGAAAGATGACAAGGTGGAATACTGACGGCGACAGAAGGATGGTGCAGGCAGCAAGAAGGCATGCGTAAACAGGCCTGAAGCACCTGGTGATACAGGTTGCCAAGAAGCAGGTGCTCAATCAGTTAAACGCAACATCGGAGATAAGCCAATGAGGGGCTTGTCTCCGATGATTTTTCATTCAGACTCATCATTGCTGTCGACCGCCGACCTGCGCAGACGGTCTCCGTTCTCCGTGCAGAGCGTTTTTGACGGCAGCCGGATCTGCCGGTCATATCTGCGGGTCGTTGCAGAGCGGATAGCACCCCGTCGTCAGCCAATCTCTCAACCTGCATTTTAGGTCTGCGATGATGGCTGTCTTTGGGTCAGGGCAGAATCTTGGGTACATGAATGTAGTAACCCGTGACCCGGAGCGAGGTTTTTGGTATATAAATGGAGCCACCCGTGACTTGAAGCAAGGGCTTGAGTACGTGGGGAGGGTAGTTCATGACTTGAAACAGGAGCTTGGGTGGATGAACGTAGTCCCTCGTAATCTCAACCTGCATTTTAGGTCTGCGACGAAAGGTCTCCCGTCGTTCTGTGTGCTGCGAGTGGCGAAGAGTCGGGTGGCGGGCTGTCGGGTGCAGAGGACGTCGTCCGGGTGTCATCAGGAATCCGGGTGATGCTGTCTTCTGCCGGATGATGCGTCCCGAAAGTCCTTTCGGCTCTGTTGTCTGACGTCGTGGTTGCAGGTCATGAACGCCGTGCGACGGTATCCTGCATCACAGACCGCTCCGAAGGGCAGTGTTCAGTGGGGCTTGTCATCGATGCGTGTCTTCACATGATGATTCCGGATGCCTATTCAGACTCCACGCTCGGCCCAGTCTGCGCGGTCGAGACTTCTGTAGCCGATGGCTTCGGCGATGTGTGCCGATTCGACTTTCTCCGACTCGGCGAGGTCAGCGATGGTTCGGGCGACCTTGAGGATGCGGCTGTAGGCCCGTGCGGAAAATTTGAGTTTCTCCATGGCCATGCGAATCATCTCTACGGATGTCTCGTCCGGCTCTACATACCGGTGAAGCATGCGCTCTGTCATTTGAGCGTTGCAGTAGACGCCCTTGATGTCCTTGAAGCGTGCTTCCTGAATGCGGCGCGCCTTGACGACGCGTTCACGGATGACTTCCGAAGGCTCGCCGGGCGCCATCTTGCTCAGGTCGGCAAATGGGACAGCCTGTAGCTCACAGTGGATGTCAATGCGGTCCATTAGCGGGCCGCTGATGCGTCCGAGATATTTCTGCACGGCTCCCGGAGGGCAGGTGCAGGGGCGCGTCGGATGGTTGTAGTAGCCGCACGGGCAGGGATTCATGGCGGCTACGAGCATGAATCCGGCCGGATAGTCGACGGTGAAGCGGGCGCGTGATATGGTGATTTTTCGGTCCTCAAGAGGTTGCCGCAGAACTTCCAGCACGGAGCGTTTGTATTCAGGCAGTTCGTCAAGGAAGAGCACCCCGTTGTGTGCAAGGCTGATCTCTCCGGGCTGCGGATTCTGTCCTCCTCCCACCAGGGCTACGTCGCTTATTGTATGATGCGGACTGCGAAACGGTCGCTTCGATATCAGCCCGTGCTGTCCGTCGACGATACCTGCTACGCTGTGTATTTTTGTTGTCTCAAGGGCTTCTTGAAGCGTCAGTGGAGGCAGGATGCCGGGCAGTCGTTTGGTCATCATGCTCTTGCCGGCTCCGGGCGGGCCGATCATGATGATGTTATGCCCACCGGCGGCTGCAACCTCGAGCGCGCGCTTCACGCTCTCCTGCCCGCGTACGTCGGCAAAGTCGAGGTCGAAATCGGTCTGTTGACGGTCAAACTCGGCTCTGGTATCTACCACTGTGGGTTCAATCTGCCGTTCACCGTTCAGAAACTGTATGACCTCGGTGATGTTGCTTGCTCCGTAAACCTCGAGCCGGTTGACTATCGCAGCCTCGCGTGCGTTCTGCTCCGGCAGTATAAACCCCTTGTATCCCAGTTCGCGTGCTTTGATGGCTATCGGCAGCACGCCTTTAATCGGCCGCAGACTGCCATCCAGCGACAGTTCGCCCATGATAACATACCGGTTGAGGTTGTCGCTGTTGATTACCTCATCGGCAGCCAGCATGCCGATTGCGAGCGGCAGGTCATAGGCTGCTCCTTCTTTCTTGATGTCGGCCGGCGCCATATTGATGGTCACTTGCCGGCGCGGCACGTGAAAGCCGTTGACCGAGAGTGCTGATGCGATTCGCTCATGACTTTCGCGCACGGCGTTGTCAGGCAGTCCGACGAGGAAGAAGCCGATTCCTTTGTCTACATTGACCTCTATCGTGATGATGGCGGCATCGATTCCCTGTACGGCCGCTCCGAAGGTTTTTACAAGCATGGGGTGAATGGATTTTGCCGTGCATCAGGCGTCCGGAGTGTCATGATGCTTGGCGGTGTTGTTTCTGAATCTACAACCTGACGCTCAGTTGCAGCGACTGCTGGCTGTAAAGCTCTGACCCGACGAGGTGGAAGGTCCATCCGATGCGTGCCTGTACGTGCTGACGGTTAAAGAGTTCGTAGTACCACAGGCTTTGCAGGTACGAGTTGGATTGGAGCAGGGGGTTGCCCCAGTAGGTGGCCGGATGGTTGTCGGTTACGACGGTCTGACGTCGATCGCCGCAATAATATATGGTGTGTGTGCCGACGGGACCAAGTTGTGCTTTCAGGTCGGCCACAAATCCGAGGGGTGTCTTTTTGGGTGTTGTTCCGTCGCGCTTGCGCTCGTATCCGGCCATCAGTCCGGCCTTGAGGGTGAGCATGTCGCTCGCCCGTTTGCGTCGGAGCAGGCCGTCATACAGGTCTATGCCGGCGGTGATTTGGGCCTGCATGTTGTCATGAACGCACTCGTCGCCGGAGCGGGGGTAGGTGTTGGCGTAATGAAAGTAGTAGCCGGTCAGTTCAAACCGGAAGAGGCGTACCCGCTGCTCTCCCGACAGGCCGATGAAGAACGTCTCGCGTTCTGTTGCCGACTGCCATCCGGTCCAGTCCAGCCACAGGTTGATGAAGTTGTTCTGCCCGCTGATTTGATAGAAGATACCGTTCAGGTTGGGTCTTCGATAGCAGATGCTGTCGCGGAAAAAGAGGTTGCTGTAGTTGTCGAGCAGGCCCATGCGGGGGAAGGCGCCCATCAGGAAGCGTTGACGTGCGCGTCCCTTGTCGCGGTCCCATTGGAAGTAGGCCGTAAAGTCGAAGTCGTCGATAAACCGGGGTGTGCCGTAGCGTTTCTGTGCGTGCAGACCGGCCGCCAGCCTGAACTCGCCCCAGTTGAGCCGTAGTTCGGGCGAGATGCGTATGCCGGCCATTGTCTGACTTTGGGTGTACTCGCAGCCGGAGAATTCGAGGTTGTCAAAATAGCTGTATGCTCCGACGGCAGCCGAGAAGCGGACGTTGTGCAGGAGGCTGTCGGTGTGTGTGCGCGCTTGCGACGTAAGTGTCAGCAGGGCGGTCAGGAGGCAGAAGATGGTGCGTCTCATGGTCGGTAGATTAAAACGGTGGCCATGGCTGCCATGCCCTCCTGACGGCCTACGAATCCGAGATGTTCGGTTGTCGTGGCCTTGATGCTGATCTGGTCGGGCCGCACCTGCATGACGTCTGCCAGGCATTCCTGCATCTGTGGGATGTGCGGATTCAGTCTGGGAGCCTGCGCGCATATCGTTGTGTCTGCGTTTTGAAGTTCGTAGCCTGCGCTGCGGAGCATGTGCATGGTCTTTCG
>JAFUXZ010000258.1 GCA_017470795.1 Paludibacteraceae bacterium | reverse complement strand
TGCCGGCGTTGGGGCCAGTGAGAGGTCAATGATGCCGAATGGTATATGTAATCTACGGCTTGCCTCCTGAGCCACCAACTGTCCAACACGTGTAATCTTAAACGCTGTCTTCTTGATTGCTTCGCACAGTATTTCAAAATTGGTATCTTGGGGCAAATGTTCTAAAACATATTTTACTACGCCTGGTCCCGATACACCGACATTGATGATGGCGTCAGATTCACTGACACCGTGAAAGGCACCGGCCATGAATGGGTTGTCATCCGGAGCATTACATAATACTACAAGTTTGGCGCATCCAAGTGAATCACGCTCCTTTGTGCGTTCTGCCGTCTCCAGAATGACATCTCCCATCAGGCGCACCGCATCCATGTTAATACCGGTTTTGGTACTGCCGACATTGACTGAACTGCACAAGCGTTCGGTACATGCCATGGCCTCGGGAATAGAGCGTATGAGCATGACATCGCTGCACGTCATGCCTTTGCTGACTATGGCACTGTAGCCGCCGATGAAGTTTACGCCGACCTCATGAGCTGCTTTGTCAAGCGTCTGTGCAATCTTTACATAATCCTCCGGGCTTTTGCAACACGAACTGCCGACGATTGAAACCGGAGTTATGGAGATGCGCTTGTTGACAATAGGTACACCAAATTCCCTGCTGATATCTTCGCCCGTTTTGACCAGGTCTTTAGCCAGCGAAACAATCTTTTCATAAATATTCCGGCATGTATGCTCCAAATCATCTGAAGCGCAGTCCAGAAGACTGATGCCCATTGTTATTGTCCTGACGTCCAGATTTTCCTGCTCGATCATCTTGTTGGTCTCGAGCACCTCGCTAATATTAATCATATACGATGCATCTTGTCAAAAATATCCTCACGCTGGCATTTCACCTGCACACCCATATCTTCTCCAATCTTCTGAAGGTCTGACGACATGACGTCAAAGGGCACGGTACATCCTTTGATGTCCGTAATCATCATCATGTTGAAATATTCCTGCACAATCGTTTGGGAAATGTCCAATATGTTAATACCCTTACTTGCCATATAAGTACATACGGCAGCGATGATACCCACAGTATCCTTTCCAACTACAGTAACGATAACTCTATTCATCTGTATACTATAAAATATTATAGTGCAAAGTTAGCACAAATATATGTAAACCTGCATGGGCAGAGGTAAAACAAAACACAATTTGGAATTAAATGCCCATGACAGGCATAAGCATGACCGCATAATCTTGATTGCTGCAACAATCTTGGCATCCTTCGTGGAAAAAGCTGTTGCATAGCGTTATAAGTGTATTTTTACTCCGACGGAGTCTATGTTCACCGACGGTGAATGTATGTTTCGCACCGCTGAACGTATGTTTCACATCGCTGAATTTATGTTCACCATCGGCAAACATAAATGCCGTCAGGGGATACTTTCATCTTTTAGGGCGCCAGAGATACTTCCCCTACCCTTTATGCAAATGCAGGATTTTTTGGGGGGCCGGCAAATGTCATATTGAAATGATTCATTGTTCTCCTCCATTCCCTCTACAGGCAGCAGAAGGCAGCAATATTAAATATTGTATCGAATGTAGCATCAAGGCAGTTTTCCCAGTAAAAAAAAGCGTTCCTGAACACAATGACTATAAAAAATATCACCTGTCTAACCAAGTTTGGCATACTCCTTGTAGTATGAATAAGTGAAAATTTATAATCAAATTTAGTTAACGAAAAAAATATAAATAAAAATAAGAATTATGGGAAAAATTATTGGTATTGACTT
>JAFUXZ010000257.1 GCA_017470795.1 Paludibacteraceae bacterium | reverse complement strand
GTCGTACACTTCCTGCGTCACGGCAGCGTTCTGTCCGCGCTCGGTAGGTGAGCCGAAGGTGACGAATGACAGCGTGCTGCGGTCGTCAATCTTCTTCTCGGCGGAGAAGAAGTAGCCCAGTGAGTTGTAGCGTATGCCCTCGCCGATGATGCCCTTCACGTCGACATAGGGCGAGAAGCGGTAGGCTATGGAGGCGGCCAGAGCCCAGCCGTTCTCCATCAGGCCGGTGCCGTAGGTGGCCACGGCGCGTGCTTTGTAGTTGCGGTTTGAGCCGGCCAGGCCGACCTTCCAGCCGCGTGCAAACCGGCTGGCCTGCATCAGGATGTTGGTCGACGAGCCGATGCCGCCATAGGTGAAGTTGTTGGCCTCGATGCCGAAGGCGGCATCCTTGTTGCGCGAAGCGTCATTCAGTCCGCCCAGGCTGGAGAAGCTGAAGTTGCCGCGTTCCTGGCTGTTGAAGTGGATGCCGTTGATGTAGTAGTTCTCGTGCTCCTGCTCGTAGCCGCGGACGCGGAAGCGCACGGGGCTGAAGGTGTAGCTCGTCAGGTTGGTGAAGACATCGCCCTGCGTCGACGAGGTGCTTGACATGTTCTGTGAGCGCCCTTCGTCGTCGTCCAGTTCGTTTTCCGACAGCTGGAGAATCACGTCTTGCTGCATCTCGTTCTGGATGTCGGGCTTGAGCAGGACGTCGCCCAGTTCATTGTTGCCCGGATTGAGGCTGACGACCTTGACTTGTGACAGGAAGTTGCCTGCCGAGAAGATGATTTCTTCGGTGATGGGTTCAAGGTAGATCAGCCTGAACGTGCCGTCAGCATCGGTTATGGCAGAGATGTTCTGATTGGCCAGCGTCACATTCGCGCCGGCGATAGGTTGATGATCTGCTTCTGAACGCAGTTGTCCGGTAAGCACCGCCTGTTGTGCGGCGAGGGTGCCACACAGCATGCTTGCTATGACAAACAGCGTGATTTTCAGTGATTTCATTGTATTGTATGTGTTAGATAGATTAAGTTGCGCAATTACACTGATGCAAAATTACGTATTCTTTTTCTGTGCCGCAAGTATGGCGGTATTTTGGAAGCCGCTTTGCTGCCTGTCTGTGTCCGATGTGACGTGTGCTGCTCCGTCTGTGTGTCTTTCCGGTCGTTGAGTCTGTGCTTCATGCCCCTGAAACCGTCCTTCTGTTCGTCACGGTCGGCTCCGGACTTCGGCAACAATCTGTCCGGCCTGTTGCCGCCGGCCCTGTGCTCCGGCAGGCCTGCACCTCGTCTGTGGCTGCCGGAGTCGGGCAGGCAGAAGGCTTTCCGGCATCTGTAGCCACCGGGCGTCGGGTGCGGCAGCTGCATCCCTGCGTCTGCTCCTGTCGGCGATGCCTGCGGTGCATCCATGCCGGGCCTGCCTGCTGCCTGATTTGCATGGCGGTAGGGCTTGACGGGCTGCATCTCTGCCGCGTGCGGCTGTGCGCAAAAAGAGGCCAATCTCTGTGAGCCTATACCTATTCGGCAAAAAAGATGTACCTTTACCGCTTGAATGAGCGCAGACAGCGCGTGAAAAAATCAGACTGCAATGAGTGACCTCACGACCTCCGAGAAGCCCTTACGGCGCAATGCCGTCATTCTGGCTGCTGGTAAGTCAAACCGTTTTGCCCCTTTTACATACGAGCGGCCCAAAGGCATGTTCCGCGTCAAGGGAGAAGTGCTGATCGAGCGTCAGATAGAACAGTTGCGTGCTGCCGGGATAGATGAGATCTACATCGTGGTGGGCTACATGAAGGAGAAGTTCTTCTATCTGGAGCGTAAGTACGGAGTCCGGCTGATTGTCAACAACACCTTCGCCCGCAAGGGCAATCTGTATTCGCTCTACAGTGCGCGCCACGTGCTGGCCAACACCTTTGTCTGCTGTGCCGACCACTACTTCGTTGACAATCCGTTCGTCGACGCCAATGCCGACAACCATTCGTACAGGCTCTGTACGCGCAAGCAGGGCAAGTTTCGCGAGTTTGCGGTGCAGGTGTCCGATGCGGGGGTGATAACCGACTTTCAGGTCGGGGGTGCAGACGGTTGGGCAATGGTCGGACAGGCCTATCTGAACGAGCAGTTCTCTGCCGTCTATCGTCGGCTGATGGAGCAGGAGATAGACGATTTTGGCGTGGCCGGCATGTTCTGGGAAGAGTTTTACGCCCGCCATCGCCGGCAGCTCACGCTCTATGCGCGCGAGGCAGACGACCGTCGCGTGTGGGAGTTTGAGACCATCGACGACCTGCGTCAGTTTGACGCCGACTTCCTGTTTAACGTCGATTCGGACATCATCACCAACATCTGTGCAACGCTGCACTGTCATCCCAACGACATTGTTGACATCCGTGTGATCAATGCCGGACTGACCAACGTGTCATTCTCCTTCTACGTCGGCGACCGCGTCTACGTCTACCGTCATCCGGGCGGGACCGCCGGGCAGCTGATCAACCGTCAGGCCGAAGTCTACTCGCAGCTCAAGGCGCGTGAGATTGGTATCGACCGGTCGGTGATTCATATCGACGAGAGCGGCTGGAAAGTGTCCTTCTGTGTTCAGGACCTTGTCGACTGCGACTTTCGCCGTCATGAATGGCAGCTGCAGGCCGGCATGGACTACCTTCGGCGCATGCATGCCGTCCGTCCGGAAGCCGACATCAAGGTTTTTGACAACCTGCAGGAGGGTCTGCGTCTGATGCGTGTCGCCTCCACCACCAAAGGCAACCTGATGAGCGAATTTGCCGTCGAGATAGACAAGGTAAGCCGCCTGAGCCGCTTGCTCAAGGCCGATGCTGAGCGGATGGGCATCCGTCTGTGCGTCTGCCACAACGACGTCTATGAGCCCAACTTCCTTGCCACCGCCGACCATGCGCTCTACCTCATCGACTGGGAGTATGCCGGTCTCAACGACCCCGCCAACGATCTGGCCTGCTTCTTCAGCCGCTACGACTACAGCGAGGCCGACATCGAACGCTTCCTGCAAGCCTACTTCGGGCGCCCACTGACCCCTGACGAGCACCGGCACTACTGGGCCTACATCCCACTGTCGGCGTTCTATTGGTTCTGCTGGGGACTCTACAAAGGCAGCGTGGGTGACGACGACGGCTTCTTCTTCCTCCCGGCGTACCGCAACTTCAACCGCTACATTGACGCTGCGCTCCGGCTTTTTGAAAACTGACACTCAACCATCAGACCGATGAACATTGCCATCATACTTGCCGGAGGTTCCGGAACACGCATCGGGGCAGACTGTCCAAAGCAGTTTATTGACGTGCTTGGCAAGCCCGTGATTGCATACACGATGCAGATTTTTCAGTCACACGAGCTGATAGATTTAATCGAAGTCGTGTGTGTGAAAGACTATGAAGAACGGCTGCAGCAAATCATCACGCGTGAGGGCCTGACAAAAGCCCGGCTGATTGTGCAGGGAGGCGAGGACTTCCAGCATTCGGTGATGAACGGCGTGCGCGGTCTGAAAAGTGTGGCCAAACCTGACGACATCGTGCTGGTGCACTACGCCGCATCGCCCTTCACCACCCCCGACATCATCACCGACTGCATCCGCGTGGCCCGCGAACATGGCAATTCCACCTCTGCCACTCCCTGCTACCTTCTGCTCGGACAGAATGACGACGGGAAGCAGTCGACGCGCTGGATCGATCGGGACCGCGTGATGCAGCTCAATACGCCTCAGTGTTTCCAATATCAATACATCTGCAGTCTCTATGACCGCGCCGAGCGCGAAGGGCTGCTCAGCCGGGTAGAGCCGCACACCACCAGTCTGATGTATCTCATGGGAGAGACCATCTATTTCGCCAAGGGAAACCAGATAAATATCAAAATCACAACCCCTGAGGATCTGCAACTCTTCGAGGGGTATGCACTACTACAGCAACAGCAGCATACATGATGCAGGAAGACCTGTCACACTACAACGCACCCGGAACCACGCTCCGGCGGGCGCAACTGCGCGAACTGGACATGCTCATCGAGTTCGACCGTATCTGCCGCAGGCATCAGATTGCCTACTGGCTCGACTTCGGGACTCTGCTCGGAGCCGTGCGTCATGGCGGCTTCATCCCGTGGGATGACGACATGGACGTCTGTATCTTCGGCTCCGACTACGAGCGCCTGCGGAAGGCACTGATTGACGAACTCCCGAGCCGGTTCTGTCTGCAGGACGTACGCACTGACCGTCATGTCTTCGTAGAGTACGGACGCCTGCGTGACCGTCAGTCTTATTGCTACTATCCGAAGTTCGTCCTGCAGCACGAGCAGGGCCTGTGGCTCGATATCTTTATGGTCGACAGAGTGCCTTCGCTGAAGTTGCGCAATATGGCCGACTTCTTCTATCGGCGTGCTTATCGTGAAATCCATCATTATGGCGAAGTGACATATCATTCCAAGGCCAAAATCCTGCTGAACAAGTTGATGGGCTACGTGCTGTATCCCTTTGCCTCAGGGCTGGTACGCCTCGTCAAGTGGCTGGGTCGCCGTCGCCGGAGCAGCGTGCTGGCCGGATTCGCGTCGCATCAGCGTGCGTGGTGTATCGAGCAGGAGCTGATGCCGCTGCAGGAGATCAGCTTCGAGGGGCACTCCTTCTTCGCGCCTCATGACACAGATGCCTACCTGCGGCGCAAGTATGGCGACTATATGCAGATTCCACCCGTCGGGAAACGCGACATCATATTGGATACGTCGAAAATCAAATTCTTCTGACACATGCAGTCAAGCGTGCTCATCATCGGTCCCCAATTTCATTACTTCAACCAAAGCGTCAGGCATGCCTTCGAAGCCTTGGGATGGAGAGCCGTCGTGTGTGCGTATGACAATCCGATTCATCCGTACAATTCCGTCAACCGTGTCCGCTACAAGTTCGCTGCTGACAAGTCGCTGCTGCGCGAGCAGTCGCGCCGGCGCTTCCGGCCGGAGATTGAGCGCATGTTTCAGAAGCAGCATCCCGACCTCGTCTTTATCATCAACAGCGACAACCTGTTGCCGGAGACGATAGCGCGCTTTGCAAGGGATGCAAAGGTCGTTATCTGGCTCTTCGACAGCATCCGCCGCATGCCTTCCGCAATGGAGAATCTGCGGCAGGCGCACGCCGTCTATTGCTATGAGCAGGACGATATTGCGTTTCTGCACCAACAGACCGGTATCGTGGCACATTTTCTGCCGCAGGCAGCCGACCTGAGGCTGTATCACCCGTTGGCTGACGTGAGAAAAGACCTGGATATCGTCTTTGCCGGCGATATATACCGCTCCCCCAAGCGGCAGCAGCTGCTGCAGCATGTTGTGACGCACTTCCGCGACCGGCATCTGCTGATACATGGCGTCTGCGCCCCCTGGTTCAAGAATCCGGTCAGGTGGCTCATGCGTCCGTCCCGCAGCGTATACACCAATCACAACGCAGGCTTTGAGCAGCTCTGCGCCGACTATAACCGTGCGCGTGTCGTCCTGAACATTCACGTGGAGCAGCAGACTAACGGGGCTAACCCGAAGGTTTACGAGATAGCGGCAGCAGGTGCCTATCAGGTATGCGATGCCAACCCGTACGTCACATCCGTCTTCACGGATGGGATGATCGGATTCTACCATGACGAGACAGAACTCATCGATCGACTTGAAGCCGCGCTCGCAGCGTCACACGAGCGGCAGGCATGGCAGGCTCATCAGCAGGTCGTGATGCACGACACGTTCATCGACCGCATGCAGCAAGTCCTCGGCGATATCTATCATACGGTCTTCCCTGTCGTCAGCCTGACGGGCGTCGAGCAGGCCGTATTGACCAATGCAAGAAAACAGTTATGATCAACCCAGAATCATTCATTCACCAGTTGTCTGCCGCCGGCATTAACCTCTATGTCGGCGTTCCGGACAGTTTGTTGAAGTCCGTTTGTGCCTACCTGACGGATCACTTCGATGCGTCGCACAACGTGATAGCCGCCAACGAGGGTGCCGCCATCGGCCTCGCGTCGGGTCACTATCTTGCCACGGGTCATCCGGCCTGTGTCTATATGCAGAATTCCGGCCTTGGCAATGCCGTCAACCCGTTGCTCTCGCTGGCCGATGCCGATGTCTATCAGCTGCCGGTGCTGCTCGTTGTCGGATGGCGGGGTGAGCCCGGAGTGCACGATGAGCCGCAACATGTCAAGCAGGGCAAGCTGACCCTGCCGCTGTTGCAGACGATGGGCATCGCCCATGGCGTGTTGTCGCATGACGAGTCCGCAGCGGCAGTGCAGATTCAGACTGCCGTAGACTATATGCTCCGTAACCGTCAGCCCTATGCACTCGTCGTGCAGAAAGGAACGTTCAGCGACTATCAGCCCTCATCGGCCGGCAGGCCTGTTGCTCCGGAGATGCGCCGCGAGGAGGCCATCCGTCTGATTGTCGACAACATCGGCCAGGATGCCGTCATCGTGTCGACTACGGGGATGATCAGTCGCGAGCTGTTCGAGATTCGTGAGGCTCTGCATCAGGGACATCAGCACGACTTCCTGACGGTTGGCTCTATGGGTCACGCCTCGCAGATAGCCCTCGGCATTGCTCTGGCACGCCCGGAGCGGACGGTCTATTGTCTTGACGGCGATGGCGCCTGCATCATGCACATGGGCTCACTGGGCATCGTGGGTCAGTTGCAGCCGCAGAACCTCGTCCACATCGTGCTCAACAATGGAGCGCACGATTCTGTCGGAGGTCAGCCGACCGTTGGTCTTGACATCGACCTGACCGCCATCGCGACAGCCTGCGGCTATCAGTATGTGGAGCGTGTGACGCACGGTGAACAGCTGGCCGATGCGTTGTTCAACGCGCAGCACAACTTCCGTCCGGCCTTCATAGAGGTGCAGGTCAGCAAGGGCGCGCGCAAAGACCTTGGACGCCCCACCACCACGCCCCGTCAGAACCGCGATGCCCTTATGGACAATCTGCGTGCCGGTCAGACCGGACCGGACGGAGAGCAGTAATCCTGACCTTTTTGTAACAGCATGGAGACAACCCCACAGATAAGCATTATCGTGCCAGTATATAATGCGGCCGACGTCATCATACGCTGTGTGGATGCGTTGTTGGCGCAGACCTGCCGTCAGATGGAGGTTATCCTCGTCGACGACCACGGGACCGACGACAGCATAGAGCGTGTGCGCACGCATATCGCCGCTCATCCGCGGCGTGAGGCAGTGCGCTTTGTCCAGACGCCTGTCAACTCCGGTCCGGGTGGAGCGCGCAATGTGGGCATCGAAGAGGCCCGCGGGGCTTATGTGGCTTTTTGTGACAGCGACGACTATGTCGAGCCCGATGCCTACGAGACCCTGCTGCATCTGGCCCTCAGCCATGATGCCGACCTGTGCTGCTGCAATGCCTTGCAGGAAGAGCGGGGGGCGTGCCGTCTGCTGCAGAATCCGCATCTGGACAGCGGCAGCCTCACGATGCAGACGCGCCATGCTTTTCTCACGCAGTTTGCTTCCTACCTGTGGACTTTCGTCTATCGTCGCCGGATGCTCCTTGATGCCGGCCTGCGTTTCCCCCCGACACGCAGTGCGGAAGACACCTGTTTTCTGACTTCATGCCTGCTGCTCGCGGAGCGTACGGCGCAGACCGAGCGTCCGTTGTATCACTACGTTATCCAGCCGGCATCGCTCACGCAGACCCGAAACGCAGAGCGCTACCGTCAGAAGATGGCTTCGTTTGACGCTCTGATGGATTTCGCACATCAGCACGGCCTGTATGCTGCCAATGCTGCAGAGCTGGACTATATCTATATCAAGAAGGCCTATCTGCTGGCATCGCTCAACTACCTGACCAATGCTGAACGTCCGCGTGCTGACGTGCTCCGTGCGCTGACGTCGCAACTGTCAGATGTGGTTCATGATTTCAGCAGGAATGTCTATTATCGTTCGGATGCAAGGGCGCGTCTGCTGTGCGTGTTGCTGCGGCGCATGCCGCGCTTGTCGTGCCGGCTGCTGCCTCGGGCGGTCCGCGCTCTTAAAATCAGTGTTTGACCATGATCAGTCATGATACTCCCTGTCGGGTGAAGATTTTCTGCCGTTCGTTCGACCTCCGGCTATACCGTATGTCCAGCGCGCTCTATGCGTCTATGGGCATCCCCGTCGTCCGGCTGACCGACCAGAAGGCCGACGGCTACTTCTACACCATGCTGGCCGACACCTCATGCGATGTAGCCGTCAATGTAGATGAAGACGCCTTCGTGGTCAGTCCGGAACGCGTGATGCGCCTCGTCCGCTTTGTTGTCGACAACGGCTACGCCAATGCGGGCTGCCCTGATGGCGGCGGAGCCTGTCCGCGAAGCGGCAACCCCATCGTGACGAACCCGTTTTTCAATGTGTTCAACCTGAAACTGATCCGTGAGAAGTTCTCTGTGGAGGCTGTCCGGGCCTATCGCTACGAGCTCCACCGTCCGCAGCTTGAAGCGGCTTTTCCCGTTGAGCGTCTGCAGACCAGATATGACTTCTCGCGGACGGACTACGAGCCCTACTATCCGTTCATGCTGTGGCTGGCGGGCAACTTCAAGACGCTCTATCTGCCAAGTCATCAGCATTCTGACGGCATCACGACCATACTGTGCGATGTTGACGACGTCCCAATCTGTCTGCACACGTGGTTTGCCCGTTTCTACAGCACGCCCACATGGATCGTCAACCTCTTCCAGAAAGGGATGGGCACGCAGCGTGCGCGCATCAATGACGTCATTCATGAGGCCTATACGCAGCGTGCGATGTCACTGCCCGTGTTTGGCTGGACCGACCGGCTGCAGTTCGTTGCCGACCGGCTGGTGCGGTGGCTGATAAAGATTCCGCAGCGCATCATGGGCTGGCCGCGCAAATGGCGGCGGTGGTACCTGCGGCACAGGCAGGCGGCTGCTCTGTCAGACGGGCAGGGTGGGCAGGCCTGACGTGAAGACCGGGTCCGGCGGCAGGATAAACCGTGCGTCAGGCATGATGCCGTCCGTTTCCTGCGGCTGCATGCAGCATCATCCATTACGTCTCCCGACGCTGTCGGTTCTGCCTTCTGCACAGCCTGCCTGCATGACTGTTGCCGACGGCTGCAGCACTCCTCATTCAATCCGTTGACATGCCTCTGCCGGCTGTGTCGGTGCGCAGGCTCTCCTGCCGCTCTGCTCCGCCGGCTCCGGCCGAGTGCGTGCTGTGCACCCTTTCGCCGCCCACGGGTTCGGCCTTGCGGGCTCATTTGCCGTCCGCGCCGCTCTCATCGGGCTTTCCCGTGAGTTCTTTTGAAAATAATACCTACCTTTGTACTCCTTTATCAAAAGCATATAATCAAACAAAAACCATAATGTCACTTCAATGTGGAATCGTAGGGCTGCCCAATGTGGGTAAGTCAACCCTGTTCAACTGTCTGTCGAGTGCCAAGGCGCAGTCGGCCAACTTCCCGTTCTGCACCATCGAGCCCAATGTGGGTGTCATCAGCGTGCCCGACGAGCGTCTCGCGCGTCTGGCCGACATCTGCCATCCGGAGCGCGTCATCCCGGCTACCGTCGAGATTGTCGACATTGCCGGACTGGTCAAGGGTGCGTCCAAAGGTGAGGGACTCGGCAACAAGTTTCTGGCCAACATCCGTGAGACCGACGCGATTATCCATGTGCTTCGCTGCTTTGACGATCCCAACGTGGTCCACGTCGACGGTTCGGTCAACCCCGTGCGCGACAAGGAAGTGATTGACGCCGAGCTTCAGCTCAAGGACCTTGAGACCGTTGAGAGCCGTATGGAAAAAGTCAGGAAGCAGGCCAAGGCCGGTGGCGACAAGCAGTCAAAAGTGCTGCTCGATGTGCTCGAGAAGTTCCAGGCGGCTCTGGTGCAGGGCCTGTCGGCCCGGACGGTTCTGCTGGAGTCGAAGGAAGAGCAGGATGCGGCTCACGACCTCTTCCTGCTGACCTCGAAGCCCGTACTCTACGTGTGCAATATCGACGAAGCCTCGGCGGTAGGCGGCAATCAGTATGTCGAGCAGGTACGCGAAGCCGTGAAGCAGGAAGGAGCCGAAGTGATGGTCGTTGCAGCACAGGTGGAGTCTGAGATTGCCGAACTGGAGACCTACGAAGAGCGACAGATGTTTCTTGAAGAAATCGGCCTGAGTGAATCGGGCGTCAGCCGGCTTATCAAAGCCGCGTACAAACTGCTCAACCTGCGCACATTCCTGACCGCGGGAAGCGACGAGGTACGCGCGTGGACCTATCGCGACGGCATGAAGGCACCCCAGTGCGCCGGCGTGATTCATACGGACTTTGAACGCGGATTCATCCGCGCCGAAGTCATCAAATATGAAGATTATGTCTCGCTCGGCAGCGAGGCCGCCTGTCGCGAGGCCGGCAGACTCAACGTGGAAGGCAAGGACTACGTCGTACAGGACGGTGACATCATGCACTTCCGCTTCAACGTCTAAAGATATGTATCTGCTATGATTTACCTGCTGCTTGTCATAGGATTCGT
>JAFUXZ010000256.1 GCA_017470795.1 Paludibacteraceae bacterium | reverse complement strand
ATGCCCTATCGCAGCAATGCGCAGTCAAACGAAGACTACAAACAGGGATATCGCCGCGACAGCCATCAGCAGGACGGCTATCAGAATGGCTATCAGAACAACTATCAGCAAAGCCATCAGCAAAGCCAGCGCCCATACCGCACCAACGGCTACCAGCAACAGGGCAGCGACTACCAGCACAATAATTATCAGCGCAGCGACTATCAGCACAACGACTATCAGCGAGGCGATTACCAGCGCAGTGAGTATCAGCGCAATGGTTATCAGCGCAACAACTATGGCCAACGCGGCGACTACAGCCAGACGCGTCCCGGCCACTATGGCGACAATACACATGCCGGCAGTGCGTCCGGTGGTTACGACCGCCCCAATCGCGACTACAACCGTCAGGGTAATGACTACGACCGCCAACGGCGTGACTTCGACCGTCAAGGCAACGACTACGAACGCCCCAATCGCGACTACAACCGTCAGGGTAACGACTATGACCGCCAGCGTCGTGACTTCGACCGTCAGGGCAACGACTATGACCGCCAACGGCGTGACTACAACCGACAGGGTCGCCCGCAGGGCAACTCCATGCAACGCAAGAAGGGGCCGGCAAAGAATATCAAACGCCCTGTGCAACCCTACTACGAACCCCAACCTGTAGACCCTAACAAGCCTGTCCGCCTGAACAAATACCTCGCCAATGCCGGTATCTGTTCGCGACGCGAGGCCGACGAATTCATACAGGCCGGAGTCGTCACGATTAACGGAGAGGTAGCCACCATGCTTGGCACAAAAGTCTATCCTACCGACATTATACGCTTCCATGACCAGCCCATCCGCAGCGAACGCAAAGTATACCTGTTACTCAACAAGCCCAAAGACTGCGTCACCACTGCTGAAGACACACATGCCCGCAAGACCGTGCTCGATGTTGTAAAGAACGCTTGCCTGGAGCGCATCTACCCCGTCGGACGCCTTGACCGCAATACCACAGGCGTGCTTCTGTTGACGAATGACGGCGACCTTGCTGCCAAGCTCACACATCCGAAGTATGAGAAGAAAAAGATTTATCATGCTACGCTCGACCGTCCGCTGCAGTCGGAAGATTACGAGAAGCTCATGGCAGGCGTCACGCTGGAGAATGGTGATTTCGTCAAGGCCGACGTGATTGAGATTACTGACGAGAACGATCCCGCACATATCGGCATAGAGATACACTCCGGGCAGAACCGCGTCGTACGCCGCATGTTCGACGCCGTAGGCTACAAGGTGCTGCGTCTGGACCGCGTCTATTTCGCCGGTCTGACCAAGAAGCGGCTGCCTCGGGGCAAGTATCGCTTCCTGACGCCTCAAGAAGTCAGCATGCTTCAGATGGGAGCCTACGAGTAAACAACACAAGACAGACAACACGCAAACGGAGAATTGAAGCTACAGGACAGAACACATCTGCAGGATGCCTCAATCCTCCGTTTTTATTGCAAACAAACAGATACGCAAACACACTGACATGAAAGACAAGATTCGCATCGCCATCATCGGATATGGCAACATCGGACACGCCGCCCTTCAGGCAGCACAGGCCGCCACAGACATGGAAGTTGTCGGCATCGTCCGTCGCACGTCAAGCATCACAGACAGCGGCAGCAACATCGAGGGCATACCGGTCGTTGACGACATCAGCAAGTTGGATGATGTTCATGTGGCAGTACTATGTACTCCGACACGCATGGTTCCTGACGTCGCCGAGCAGATGTTACGTCGTGGCATTTCGACCGT
>JAFUXZ010000255.1 GCA_017470795.1 Paludibacteraceae bacterium | reverse complement strand
TATTGATACTGCAGAAACTCTGCATCTGCAGACTGACGGGCTGCGCGTTCACGGAGTTCTGACAGTTGCCTCTCCGTTTCTTTATAGGTCGCGTAGGCGGCAGTATAGGCGTCGCGTTGCGGCTTGTTGTGCGCCAGCGTATCTATGACCCGCAGCTGGAAATGATTGTCTGACAGCAGCAGGTTCTCATGCTGGGAGTGTATGTCAATCAGGTGCTCCGTCAGCTGTCGCAAGACGGCGAGTGACGTGGGGGTGTCGTTGACAAAGGCGCGTGACTTGCCGGCTGCCGTTAACTCGCGGCGGATGAAGCACGTCTCCGGGTCCATGTCCAGGTCGTTCTGCTCGAAAATCGGCCGGATAGGGTAGCCTTTGATGTCAAACTCGGCTTCTATAACGCATTTCTGCTCTCCGTCAGTAATCACTTTTACATCAGCGCGCTGTCCCATGATGAGCCCCAGCGCACCGAGGATGATGGACTTGCCGGCACCGGTCTCACCCGTAAGCACGCTGAACCCGGCGTCGAAGTCGATGTCCAGTGACCCGATGAGAGCATAGTTGGATATAGAAAGGTGTTTCAGCATCCTATGCGCGTCGTTTACAGGATTTTCTCATACTCATTGTTACGCGTCGGGTCAACATCCATCAGCACGTCGTATACAGCCTTCTTCTCTGTTGCCGTCCCCTGCTTGAAGATGTCGACGAGTTCCTGATTCTTTGCGTCAAGGAACACAGGAACCAGTCCGGCTGACGGACGGGCGCGGTAGGCCTCGCGAATCACACCGATGCCGTCCGCTATCTGTGCGCGTCCGTTGTCGGTGTTGGCCTGCATTGCATCAAGCCCGAGGCGGTGGTATTCGTAGATGTAGTTGCGGAACGCACGGAAAGCATCGTCGTTCAGGTTGTTGGCCAGAGTGTAGCGGTTGGTGTTGCTCTCAAATGCACGCCATCCGGCAGCTTCCTCTGCACTTAGGCTCGCGCCCTGTGCCGCAGAGACGATGTCCTCACACTTGCGGAAGTAGGGAGTTCCCCCCAGCCGAGAATAGGAGTCGGCATCATACCCAAGAATCATGTAGGCATAATAACTCAGCATGGCTGTCAGATTGGACTCAAAGTAATTGTCCTGATATTCGAGCTGGTCAAACTCGGAGTAGGTGAAGGAGAAATTCTTGTCACGCCGGTTAATCAGTGGGGAGGTATAGGTCGTATTGTATACCGGTCGGAGCGACTGCACGGTGGCTTCGCAGTTGAAAACGCCGTCGTTGACCTGATTGACTACAATGAGCAACGAACACTCGATGCGCTCCTGTGGCAGGACGTTAAGACGCGTCCAACGGCGATTGTTCATAAATTCGCGGATGGCCGTCTCGAGGGTCTGGAAGACCTGCGTGTTTGTCCCTTGAATCTGCTGGTGGTTAATGCTCACGCGGCAGTTCAGCTCTTGTGCTTTCGCAACCAGACAGAAGATTGCCAGCAAGGTCAGTATGATGCATCGTCTCATGGTCTGTGTCTTTTATGATTGTGGGTTGCCGCACCGGTCATGGCGGCATGCAGTCGTGTTCATCGCCCGGATGTCAGTTTGGCAACGGCTTCCACGATGTCAGAGGCGGCCTGTTGCTTCGTCTTGAGCGGGTACTGCTGTGATGTTCCGTCAGCGGATATGATGGTGATTTTGTTGGTGTCATATCCGAATCCGGCTCCGGGGTCACGCAGTGAATTAAGTACGATGAAATCGAAGTTTTTTCGCTTCATCTTGTCTTCCGCATTCTGTTCTTCATGATCTGTTTCAAGAGCGAACCCGACAAGAAACTGTTTTCCGGTCTTCTGTTGTCCAAGGGCGGCTGCTATGTCATGTGTCGGCTGTAAGGTGATGGTCAGGTCATCTCCCTTGCGCTTCAATTTGGACGTAGCAACCTGTCTGGGAGTAAAATCTGCCACCGCAGCGCACAGTATGGCTCCATCGGATGTGGCAAACCGGCTCGTCGCTGCGGTATACATCTCTTCGGCAGTCGTTACGTCAATGCGCTCTATGTTAGGATGGTGCACCTGAAGGCTCACCGGACCTGCCACGAGCGTCACTTCCGCTCCACGCGCCGCACATGCCTCTGCAAGCGCGAAGCCCATCTTTCCTGTTGAGAAGTTGCCGATGAAACGCACCGGATCTATGCGCTCGTACGTCGGCCCGGCCGTAATCAGAATCCGACATCCTTTCAGGGACTGGTTGGTCATCCCTTCAACCACGCGGCTGACGATTACTGAAGGCTCAGCCATGCGTCCTTTTCCTTCTGTACCACAAGCCAAAAAACCGGTCTCTGCGTCGATAATCTGCACACCCCTGCTGCGGAGTACCTCTAAGTTGGCCTGCGTCGTCGGATGCGCATACATGCGGTTGTTCATGGCGGGGGCGATGTACACGGGTTTGTCGAAAGCAACATAGGTCGTTGTTAAAGCGTCGT
>JAFUXZ010000254.1 GCA_017470795.1 Paludibacteraceae bacterium | reverse complement strand
CTAATGGACGGGACACCCATCTACGACATCAAACCCTACCTCCCCTATACAGATGCACATCCTGACGCCCGCGAAGGATTCACCACAGGGTTAGAACACCAACCTCTGACAGTCGTAACAGACTGTCAGACCGAAGTGCTGACAGAGGAGCAGCTCATCACGCTCCAGAAGGTTATCGGGCAAGATCCGCGCCCGCGCTATCAATCCGACGAGACACGTGTCTACGGATTTCTGTTTGCCGGACACGAAGTCCGCTTTCGGGTTGAGGGAAATACGGCTCATATCCTAACCATCGAGCCGTCGGACTCCCCTGCGTAGCCGGCCGCGCAGCACATTCCTGACAATCTTCAATTACGCCTATAGGCAGCCGACAGGAATATACAAACGGCGGACGTGAGGACAACACCTCCGCCCGCCGTCATCATATCCCTGCTATTGTCTCCGTCAGTCAACAATCAGCATCACATCGCCGTATTCGCCAAAATAATAGCGGTCCTTAACCGCCAATTCATAGGCTTCCATCACCTGCTCATAACCGCCAAAGGCAGCCGTCAGCATCAGCATGGACGACAGGGGCAGACAGAAGTTAGAAAGCATCGCATTGGCTACCGTGAAGTTATATGGCGGGAAGATAAATTTGTTGGTCCACCCATCATAGGCTTTGGTATGCCCATCCGTTCCGACGACCGTTTCCAATGCACGCATCACGTCCGGACCGGTTGCCAAGATGCGTTGCTGCTTCTGATGTGCCAGTTCAATGCGGTCGACCAGTTCCTGCGTGATGCGCATCTGCTCCGAATCCATTTTGTGCTTAGTCAGATCTTCTACATCAATCGACTTAAAATTACCTAACCCGATGTGCGATGTGAGATAATACGTGTCAATGCCGCGTATCTCAAGGCGCTTGAACATTTCACGGCTGAAATGCAATCCCGTAGCCGGTGCGGCAACGGCTCCTTCCTCACGTGCGTAAATAGTCTGATAACGCTCTTCGTCTTCAGGCTCAGCCGGACGATGAAAGACCTCGTGCGGCAGAGGTGTCTCTCCAAGTGCGAAAAGACGACGCCGGAATTCCTCGTAGTTGGCATCGTACAGGAAGCGAAGTGTGCGTCCGCGCGAGGTCGTGTTGTCAATCACCTCTGCTACGATGGCATTGTTCTCGTCTTCTGTAAAAAACAACTTGTTGCCTATGCGAATCTTGCGGGCCGGCTCAACCAGTACGTCCCAATAATGCATTTCGCGGTTGAGTTCACGCAGCAGGAAAACTTCTATCTTGGCGTTTGTCTTCTCTTTTGTTCCATAAAGGCGTGCAGGAAACACTTTCGTGTCGTTGAAGATAAACAGGTCATTTTCGTCGAAGTAATCCAACAGATTTCTGAAGTCAAGAAAGTTTCCCTCAATCGGTTTGCCGTTAGCATCTTTCTTGAAGCGCTCTATCTCACCCGTTTTGCGGTGTAATACCATCAACCGGCACTCGTCGCGTCGATAACTCGGATGTTCCTTGTCGTGCAACTGCTCAGAGGGATACTGTGCAATCAGGTCTTCAGGCAAGTCAAATTTGAATTGTGATAGTTTCATGTATCTTTCTGTATATGATTTATTTTTCTTCTTGTTGGAGAGATGTCACAAAGTCATCTACACGCATGCTGTCAGACACGTCGAACGTCCCTATGCGCGTGCGCCGCAACTCGGTCAGATAGGCTCCCGTATGAAGTGCTTCTCCAATATCACGTGCCAACGCACGGATGTACGTTCCCTTGCTGCATACGACACGGATTGTTGCCAACCACGGCGTATACTGCACTCCTGCCGGCCGGTCGACCATGTCTGCAGGATTTTCAGCTGCCTGCTGCTGTGCCTTACGCCCGATGCGTATCGCCTGTTCTCCGTCTGCCGTCAGTTCGGGTGCAGCATGGCATTCTATGAGTTCTATCTGGTCAATGACAAGCTGCTTTGCCTTCATGTCAACTGCCTGATTGGTACGTGCGTAGTCATACGCCCGCTTTCCATCCACCTTAATGGCCGAATAGGCCGGCGGAGTCTGCCATATCTCACCGACAAATTGCCGCAAAGCCTGCTCTATGCTGCTTTGGTCAAGGTGCTCGGTAGGATAATAGGCATCTATCTCATGCTCACGATCGAAACTCGGTGTCGTTGCTCCAAGCCGAAGGGTGGCAACGTACTCTTTCGTTTGGCTTTGCAGTTGCTCTATCTGTTTTGTCTGCTTACCCGTACAGACAATCATCAGCCCGGTGGCTAAGGGGTCAAGTGTGCCTGCATGACCGACTTTGATGCGCTTCTGACCCGTATGCAGACATACTGCACGCCTTACTTTGTTGACCACATCAAACGAGGTCCAGCCATAGGGCTTGTCGAAGGTCAGTATTTCGCCACTCAAATAATCAGCCATACAGATGACTTATGCGATGATGATGGATACGATTCCGACAATGGCACAGTATATGGCAAACCAAATCAGATTGCCACGCTTGACCAGGTTTATCATAAACTTACATGCCGCGCAACCTGACACGAATGCTGCCACAAATCCGACTGCCAATGCCGTCACAGAGATGCCACCTGCAGCCCCGTCTTTCAGGATGTCAAGCAACGTGAGCATTGCCTGCCCGATAATCGGCACCAGCACCATCAGGAAGGAGAACTGAGCAACCTGCTCACGTTTGTTTCCCAAAAGCAGCCCTGTGGCTATCGTCGTTCCGGACCGTGACAGTCCGGGTAATACTGCCAATGCCTGTCCGAGCCCGATGATGAAGGAATCGAGGTAGGAGATATTCTCTTTCTGGCGTGGACGTGCATATTGCGCGAAGCAGAGCAGCGCTGCCGTCACAAGCAGACAGACACCCACTACGAGCAGTCCGCTTCCGAAGATTGCCTCTACTTTATCCTTGAAGAACACGCCAACGATTCCGATTGGTATCATCGAAACAATCAGTTTGGCCGCATACGTCTTCTCTGCGTTCCACTGCGTGGTGGTGAATGTTCCCTTCAGAATCCACACCACCTCACTCCAAAGCACAACGAGCGTACTCAAAACGGTTGCTGCATGCACAACAATATCGAAAGTCAGATTCTCTTCGCCGCTATAATGCAGCAGATGTTGTGCTATGGTCAGATGACCACTACTTGACACCGGAAGAAATTCTGTCAGTCCTTGAAGAATGCCCATCAGCAGGGCGTCCAGCCAATCCATACGTATCTACAGGATTTAGAAGATAAAACAACGCACTCTTTACTGCTCCGCACCGCGTACTCCACCAAGATTGCATGACAAGAGCCAGAGACGCGATATGCACAGTCCGGGTATTCACCCCGAACCGCACTTACTTCTTCTGCTTCGGATGATACAGGATAGCGAATATCATCATCAGGAAGCCAAAGAACGAGATCATCGGCCCGACCGTTATGTATCGTGCGGCATAAATCTCTTCATTGAATGTTGCACCCGTCTTCACACCCGTCATCAGGACAAAACCGATGATGATTATGAGAAACGAGACACCCATCATTATGTAATTGATTTTTTTCATAAGCGCTATATAATTGCAAAAAGGCTATTCTGTTCGGAGGGTTAAAGATAATACATATCGTTCACCTTCATTCGTACATACTTACCTGCGGAGAAGTAGGCTGCCACACCCGTCAGAAGCACACCTGTCAAGACCACAACGGCAGATACCTGAAGCATCAGACGAACGTCAGAGAGAATTTCGCCGATGCCCATTGTCTGCTGCAGATAATATGCGAGGCCAAAGAGCATCATCAGGGCCAATAGAGCCGCTATCAGGCCCGAAAGCATATTCTTCAGTACGAACGGACGCCGTATAGTCCAGTTGGTTGCTCCGACAAGCCGCATTGTGTTAATCAGGAAACGCTTGGAGTAAGCACTGAGACGGATTGTGTTGTTAATCAGCGCAAGTGAGACAAGGAGCAGTATCAGCACTATGGCCGAATAGACAATGGTGATAGTGCCGATTTTGCGGTCCATCAGGTCAACGACTCCTTCCTGATAAATCACGTTCTCTACATAGGGATTATTTCTGTACCGTTCGGCTACAGTCTTCAAGCTGTCGGCCGTGGCCCACTCCGGATACACCTTTATCTCGAGTGACGCGCGAAGAGGATTCTCATCCAGAAACTCCGTCGGATCTTCGCCGATGAGAGCGATATGTTCTTTCAGCGCATCTTCTTTTGACACATAATCTGCCTGAGCGGCGAAACCAGCCGACTGCGTGGCCGTCAGGAGGGCGTCACGGGCTTCATCCGTGATGGTGTCAGACAGCATGACGGATACAACAACGTTTTCACGCACGCTGCGTGACAGGCTCCTTGACATCAGCATCAAGGAACACACCAAACCCACCAGAAACAACAACAGCGCAATGCTGAAGGTGGTCGTAAAATACATGTTAAAGAAATGATGCTTCTTCATCGCAACG
>JAFUXZ010000253.1 GCA_017470795.1 Paludibacteraceae bacterium | reverse complement strand
TGGATATTACCGAAAGATTTATTCGCTATGCCCGTATTCTGACGACTTCGGACGAGAATACCGGCATGACCCCGAGTACACCGGGACAAATGGAGTTCGCACACATGCTTGCAGACGAATTGCGCGAGATTGGGATGCAGGAAGTAACCTGCTCGGAGTTTGGCTATGTCATGGCCACCCTGCCGGCCAACACCGACAAAGACATCCCGACCATCGGATTTATCGCCCACATGGACACCAGCCCGGATGCTTCGGGCAAGCATGTCGAGCCACGCATTGTTCATCAATACGACGGAGGTGACATTTTGCTCAACGAAGAGCAGGCGATTGTACTGGAAACAGAGAAATACCCTGAGATTCTGGACTATGTCGGACAGGACATTATCGTGACGAACGGCCTCACGCTGCTTGGTGCAGACGACAAAGCCGGTGTGGCTGAGATTGTCACTGCAATGGAATATCTTATCCAGCACCCCGAAATCAAGCACGGGCGTATCCGCGTAGGATTCACGCCGGATGAAGAAATCGGCGAGGGACCCGATCATTTCGACGTGCAGGCGTTTGATGCTGCGTGGGCATATACGATGGACGGCGGAGCCATTGGCGAACTGGAATATGAAAACTTCAATGCCGCTTCGGCCCGTGTCACCATCACCGGACGTAATGTACACCCGGGTTATGCCAAGCACAAAATGCTCAACTCCATGCGCATCGCGTTTCAGTACAACGAGATGCTTCCCCGTCTTGAGACCCCTGAACATACAGAGGAGTACGAAGGGTTCTATCATCTGACAGGCATCACCGGAGGCGTTGAGCAAACGGTCATGAACTACATCATCCGTGATCATGACGCCCACCGCTTCGAGAGTCGAAAGACCGAGATGCAGCACCTTGTGAATAAAATCAATGCTGAATTTGGAGCTGGGACCGCAGCTGTTGACATTCGTGATCAGTATCGCAATATGCGCGAAATGATTGATCCGGACAACATGCATGTCGTTGACCTTGCAATCCGCGCCATGCTCGCAGCAGGGGTAACACCTGCCGTGCGTCCAATCAGAGGCGGCACAGACGGTGCCCGGTTGTCATTCATGGGTCTGCCCTGCCCGAATATCTTTGCGGGAGGCATGAACTTCCATAGCCGTTTTGAATATCTGCCCATTCAGAGCATGCACAAAGCCAAAGATGTGATTATCAAAATCATCACACTGCTGACCGAAGGCAAGTAGGGCGGAACAGCATCTGACGCAGTCGTACAGGGGCATGCCGCTCGCGGCATACCCCTTTGTCAATCAACAGGGAGTGGTGAGGCGTGAAAGTGCAGGTCTCGGCACGGCGTGTGGATTGGCTGATCTGTGCCCGGCAGCAAGAGGGGACGTGAATATGCGAAGCCGCACGGACGAATCCTTAATCAGGAGCGCGTCCGTGCGGCTTGTATTGTCAGCGTTTAGCCAGGCCGAATCTTGAGGGCCGGCTGGCTGTTACGGCATCAGCCAATCAACTCATTAAAACTTTTTCTGTACAGCGTACCGACTGGAATGACTGTTTTTCCGAAGATGACGTTGTTCCCGTTCACAACGCGTATCTTCGACTTCTGTACGATAAACGACCGGTGGATACGTATGAAGCGTTCGGGAGGGAGCATTGTCTCAAAGCGTTTCAAAGGCATCAGAGCCATGATGGGCTCTTCAGACTCGAACACCAGCCGCACGTAATCTTTCTGTGCCTCTGCGTACAGCAGTTTTGACAAATCAACACGCACCTGCTTACGTCCTGAACGTACGAAAATGTAGTCATTATCCTTGTTGGTCGATTCGTCTGAGATACGCATCTCCACTTCTGCCACCTCACCGCGTATCACCTTCTCGGCTTTCTCTACGGCTTGTGCGAACTCTTCGAACGACACCGGCTTTATCAGATAGTCAACGGCATTCACACGATAACTCTCAACAGCATATTGTGGAAACGCTGTTGTGAAGATGATGTGTGTTGTAGGAGGCAGCTGACGAGCCATCTGCATCCCGTTCATCTCTGGCATCTGGATATCAAGAAAGACCAAATCAACCGGCTCGGAGGGAAAACTTAACATCGCCTGAATCGCGCTGCTATAACTGCGCACATGCCTCAATGTTGCAATGCGATCCACATAACTCTCCAACAACTGCACGGCCAGAGGCTCATCGTCGACAATCGCACATGTAATTTCTTTCTGCATGTATAACGAGGTTTTTCTAATCACAATTCGCGTTTGCGTGGAGTCGGCCACCGGTAGCCTCACAAATGTCATCGTTCATGGTCGGAAACGATAACCCTCAATAAATCAGCGCGTATCCACTCCGCACAAAGGAATGTAAAAAAAATAAAATAAACAAAATAAGGCCCACATAAGCCTATCAATCACCGACATAAATGTGCTGTGATGAAAGCAAACGTCAATCTGAAAGCGTTTCAATGCGCTTTTTGGGATTGAGTGTCGTATCGGTTT
>JAFUXZ010000252.1 GCA_017470795.1 Paludibacteraceae bacterium | reverse complement strand
TCCGACAGACAGAACCGACAGCGATACAGCCGACAACGCAATACGAAGCATTACATCCGACAGCGGTGAACGGCCAAAAGAGATTAAGAAAAGAGCGACACGCAAAAGCATGTCGCTCTGAACAGTATTATCGGACGATAACTTAATCTACAACCGGGAACACAACACTCTTGTCAATTGTTGCCGGAGCCTCAACGGTAATCGTCGGAACAGCACCGACCTTGGCCGGAAGACTTGATTGCGATTGAAGTTCGCTACGCAATACAATAGCAGAAGCAGGATAGGAATAGTTGAACTTGAACGACGTTCCAAAATGCGAAGTCAAGTCACCAACCAGATGAACTGCACCATCATCATCAACCGTTACGTTGATAGTTCCACTTGTGATATAATAGTAACAGAGCGCAGAACTGTTTAATGCCTGAGTCACGTAGGAGCCAAAGCGGGTGCCAGTCTTCGAGGTGGAGTTATACATATACAAACCGGGGAAGAAGGCCGGGGCACGATTTGAAGCAGTGTACACTTCGTACGTACCTGCAGGAAGCACCTTGCCATTCTCGTCTTGCGAGTCAAGAATAAAATCAACGGTCACAAGATATTGATTGGTGCCGGCCATCATACGCATAGTGATACTGTCATTATAGAACTTGCCCATATTGACAATCTGACCTGAAGTAGGAGAGGTAATATCAAGGTTGGCATGAGTCGTGGGCTCACCTTCATACAGGCCGTTGTTTGTCATGAAGTAGACAGACGTTCCGCTCAAAGTATACTCAATTTCTTTGCCCTTGCCCGTCGTACCCGTGATGGTCATTGTCTGTTTAACTTCCGAATCGCGTTGCGATACTACCATTTGACCGGTTGTGAGCGAATCAGTGCCATTGGGAGTAACAAGAACAACTGCAAAAGAACCCACAGGGTCGTTCGTCATCAGTGAATGATCAACGGTCTTGTATGTTCCGGCTACAGGATACTGATTAGTGCTGTTGGATGCAATGACATATACCTGTGCCAAAACACCTGACGAAATTTGTCCTGCTTCTGTGTCGTATTTATAGTCTTCAGAGATAGCCATCACACGGAACAGGTTAGCATTGGTAGCCTGATTTTCACCCAGATAACCATTGGAGTGATAAACAATATTAAGATTGGCAGTCTCTTTCACGGGCTCCGGAGTCGGATCCGGAGTCGGATTCGTAGTCTCGGTCTCTTTGCTACATCCTACTGCGAGAGTAGTCAATGCAAGAAGCATTGCAAAAAATTTAACTTTCTTCATCGTTACAATAATTAAGAATTAATAAATATGCGATTCATCGAAAAGAGCGTGTAACAAGTCTTCGTTTTTACAACGCAAAACACATGTTTTTATTTTACAGCACGCAGTATTTCTGCATTACCCTGTCCCTGCATGCGGAACACATACACACCCTGAGGCAGACTCGAAGCGTCAATCCTGACCACACCGGATTCAGACAACTCCCGACGGTCTATCAACCGGCCTGATGCATCGAGCATCTGCATGGAGCGGAACGTTGGCGGATAGGTGATGACGAAAGCTTCGCCCTGACGGGTTATGGTCGACAGGTTGGCTTTCACCGGGTGTAGGGCAGTCGTAGCATCATCGTTCACAATCTGGAACACGATTGTCTTGCCGAACTTCGAGATTACAATCTCATCGCCTGCACGGCCCTTGCCTTCGTTGTCATAAATGTAGAACGGATAGAAACCATAATCGTCATAGGCTATCGACGACTCATAGGAAGCCCATTCAGGACCCTTCACGTCAAGGTTGATGAACCCCGACAGGGAGTCAATCAAGGGTGTCGTAGAGTAGATACTGGGTACATAATTCTGATATTGACCAGTATCAATAACACACAGATAATAAGGAGCACTCCACGTGGGATTGATATAACGCATCCGCATCGGGACATAAAGCGTATCCAGATTGGTATCCTGCGTTGTCTCCAAAGTGTTGAACACACCATTGAGCATCACATAAGGATCGTATGCATCAAAATACTGCTTACCATCAATACCGGTCAACACGGCATGTCCTCCTTCGTAAGGATCATAGGCCGCATATATACCAAACTCATTGCCATTGACCGTCTGATTGGTGACAGTGTCAAGCGTAGCAGCATAAAGGCCCTCTATTTCAATCGAGAACTCATCTTTCAAAACGATACCCTCGCTGAGCATCATCCCAAATTCATCTCGAGTTTCAAATTTGAAATTCAGCATCTTGCCCGATAGACGATAATTGGTAGTGGCATCAGCATCTGAGCATGTTGATGTGGCCAGCACATTACCCGACTTGTCAAGGACGCGGAGCGTGAGTGTGTCAACCAAGACAGGCGTTGACCATGTTACCGAAGTACTGCCGAAGACAGTCCTCTGACGTGGGCGTCCTGCGATTGACATCGAAATGTCACGCACATAAAGCGGGGCCTGAGGTTTCTTGTAATAAGTGGTTAACTTGTTGATATAAGGTGCATCGACAAACGATGAGTCATCAAACGAATACAACTGACGCATGTCCGTTCCGTAAACGAATACGCTATTGCCTGCAGTGTCGGTCGTAACCACTTGACGGTTGGGCTCACGTTCACGCAACTGCGGATCCGGCTGTCCCTCGATTGCATTGGGCATGAACAAGAAGGGCTTCGCTGCTGTCAGGGGCCACAAGCCCATGGGGTCGTACGCCGTGTATGGAGACAACGAGCCGCCAAGTACCCACGAATCGGTCTGCAGCGTATCAATCTCATGCGAAATAGGTTCGTTGACCATAAACGTATCTGCACGTTGCACCACGCCATCGGCAACACTATGAGCAAACAGAATCGGAGTGCTGTAGTTGCGATAATAACGCGTACTGCCACGTCCGGAAACGACCATCGAATCTATCAGGTTTTTATCTTGATCAATATCATAGATATGCCCATAATAATAGGTCTCACCATCAAGGAAGTAACTCTTCCACGTGATTGAATCAGCACCCTTGGAGAGATTCTTCCACGTCCATGCGTCAACACCCTGACGCCATGCACCTATCACACCCGGGAGCACAAAATGAATACCGTAACCTATCTTATCGATGCCGAGGTAGAAAGTCCCATCTGGAATAGCATAAAGAGCCTGCAATGTGTCTTGAGCAACAGATTCCAGCATATTATGACGTTTTACACGAGCAGCACGACTTACAAAATCAACGTATGAACGCGAAGGGGCTATCGTGCGTACGGGTTCAGGCTCATCCTGACGAACGAAAGCATCAAGGATATCTGCATCAAGCACACCCGCACCAGGACGTTCCATCGTCACATAAGCCGGGACCTCGGGCAGCGGGGCAAGGAAGGTCTCAACACCCTCGTGATGATCAACACGCACCTGCGCTGTCAGCATTAAGGCTGAACATAGACAAAACGTGAGAATAAATATCTTTTTCATAATGTATACAATTCACATTATACCAGATAACATGTTACAATAACACGTCACTCTAAACCATTTATATAAGAATCAACCTTCAAAGAGATAGATGCGTCACTTGATCTCGTAAGCAACAAATGACCTATATTGAAGTTAGACTCTGATGCAGAAGAAATAGTGAACATCCCCAAGAACAGGTTCACGAACTTTGCCGAACCACGCTGGAAGTCACCATCGGCAGCACGACGCAACACCGCAGCGCCATCTTGATCTGCGTATGTGGGTGTCAACACCAACGTGCGACCCGAAGCGCGTATGCCAAAGTACAGATGTCCGACCCGGGTTGACTCTCCTACCCTAAACTGAATTGCTAATGCGCATGTGTCCACACGACTCTTGCCGTCACCATCACGCATATAGTAGACATTCATAATCTTACACGGTGTAGTCGTGCTTGATGCCTCAATTGAATCTGTGATATCTTTGTACAGCGCAGCCGCACTGGCACTGAAAGCACTGGTATCAACCTTCCACATCTTCTGATAATTACGCTGCACACGTTCATGCATCTTGTCATAGAACAAATTGGCAAACGTACTCGAATGACGTATCTGAACATCAGCCCCGTCCGTGCACTCAAGGTATGTCCCCGTAGCATCCAAACTGAAGTTAGTTGCAGCCTTATCACCGACTTTTATGGATCGCTCAAACATAATGCCGTTCGGGCGCACCAAGAACGCACGACTCATCAGGGTGTATTCACCTTCAGTAACTGCCGGATTATCATATTCATTCCATGTAAATGCACCATTAGCATACGTCACATCAGTACTTACACCATTACGAACCATGGTCATCTTCAAAGAGTCCACGCCATCAAAAAGGCTTTCATTCCGCTTCTCGACTTCATCAAGATAGCCGTTCCAGCTTTGACCATCAGGGAAGCGGATGAAACGGATGTATGCACCATATTTCTTGCCTTTGAACAGCAACGTGTCCCCGTTGTTGTACATATACTTCATTTCATAATCCCCAAGCAAGCCATTACCGTCACTACGAGGATCGGAATAAGCATGAAGCACACTATTATAAGTACTGAAAACCAATATGGCACCGTCTTCTATATTCACATCCCAAACGCTCACATCTTCTTTGTATTCGCCTATCGTAGCAGCATCATTCTTTGCTGCCACTTTTACACTCCCGTCTGCCTTAAAATCAGCGAACAGAACATAACCGCTACTTTCAGGATTAGCAAAATAGAGCACCTCCCAACCGTTAGAAGCCGATAATAACAAGTCTTTCAATTCCTGACCTGTACTGTTCAACCGCTCCACGGCAGGCTTATCAAAAACCGCTTCTTGATCCGAGCAAGCCACACCACAGAACACCAACGCAATCAGAGCGGCAAATACATATATTTTATTGAATGCTTTCATATCACTGCACAATTAATATTCGTCATTCATAACCTTTTCAAGATCCATATGGCTCTGCCGATACTGGACTTCCCTACGAAGTTCCTCAATGTCTATATTCCATTTGTCTGCAAGCCACGTCTTGCAGATAGCGAACTTCTGCTCAATGATGTCACGGCCGGTAGTCTGATCATCAATCTTTCCTTCTGCAGCCTGAGTAAGCACACTGTTCCATGCCGAATCAGTGTAAGTAATGTAACATGAGATAACCTCTACAAAATCCTCACGAGCTTGCATTGATGCGTAGTTTGTCACGTATCCCAACTCATTGGCTGTTTTTTCCGAACGCGTCGACCAGCTCACAGGATCATAAGTTTCTGACGTAATAGTCTCGTAAGTCTTGGGGTAGGTTTTAGTCTGATGCAGAATGTGTGCAAACTCATGATGCATCGTATGGAATATAAACTGATTCAAATCGTCTATATTGGTTGCATCCATCGGGTTCATACCATACAGGGTAATCTTTGCACCGCCTTCTGCAGTTCCCAATTTGATTGTCCCTTGAGACGGGTTAATGGCGTACGAACCTATCAAGTGGATGATCCGTGGACCATATTGCTTCAAGAAGTCAGGACCAACGACTTTCTTATATACATCAAACCACAGATAGATAGCCAAATGTGCAACTTGCTGGGCCTTTTCGTATGATGCAGGAACAAGGTTATAATCAAAGTCCGAACCGAGATCTTCAAGTTTATACAAAAATTGTATGTTGTATGGGACGGTATAATTTTCATACAACCACTTATCAAACTCGTAGGTATATGTCGTTGAGTCGACATTTAACGCCGGCACATCCTCGAATATGGAATCCGAAAATTTCTCTTCACAACTGGCGAAAGCCAATGTGAGAATCGGGATTATTAGATAAAGTCTGCTTGTCTTCATATCTTCTTCCGTTATTCAGATTACATTAATCATTTACCAATACTGAAGAATCATTTACCAATGCTGAAGCCTGCTGGGCAATATACGCTTCAGCTGCTGCAAGAGCTATCGGACTTGGGTCGCTGTTGTTAGCAGATGGAGCTGACATCAACTTACCCGCATTAGGTCCTAAAACTACCCTTGGATTGGCTCCCATCCCTGATGCAATCACCTCTTGTGGTAATTGAATAGCACGCCGGTCATCGTTCCAAATAAGTGTAGTCTTGATATTGGGCGAGTTTCCAATAGAATGCTCGATTTCTATGCCATAACGCTTAATGTCAAAGAAACGCAACCCTTCCCACAAAGTTTCAATACGACGGAAGTGGAGCACGCAATGTATCCAAGGGGCCTGAGCGGCTGTCACTGTAAAACTTGGACTCATATCCGTATTATGCAAACGCTTCACATATTTGCTCGTACTCGTATAGAAGTGCTCTATTGAGGAGCGTGTAAGCTTCTGCATTCTACCACCGACATTATAACTCTGTGACCACACCTGCAAATCACTAAGTGCTCCATCAAAGTCGTTTAAGAAAATCTTGGCCTCTGCACGGCAGAGAAGAGTTTCGTCGGTAGTAAAGTCACGGTGCATACATCTTGGATAACCTGTACCTTGTACACGATCTGTATATTGGAAGAAGTACCACATCTTAGCCAAGAAGTTACCTATATTCGAATCCGATCCATAAAGATGCATACCAGGGAAAGATGAAGTCCAACATGGTCCAGCACCTCTGATAGTATAGTCACGCGCATCACGATTGAAAGCATACCTTGCATAGGAAACCACAGCGTTGAAGGCATAACTATTAGACGTACGAATCAACAAATTGCCTTTTGATGAAGCATCAAACCAAAGATTGCGTTCAAAAATAGCATTACTAACACTTGTGTATGTTGTCTTAGCGTCAAACATTTTATTGGCGGCATCTTCTGCTGTTATCCCCAACACCTTATTCGCTTCAGTAATCACACGATTGTAATCACGCTTATACAAGAAGAAGCGCGCTGCAAAAGCATGTGCAGCTTCAGCATTGAAGTGATATTTGGGAACACTATAGTATTCATCGCTAACTAATGGCAAGGCCTCCTCCAAATCGTCTTCTATATGCTTGTACGTCTCTGCCACCGTAGTACGCGGATAATCTGCAAAAACAGTCGTCTCCGGTTCTGTTATGTAATACACTCCAAGATCTTCCTTGCTGAGAGTCTCGTCTTTGTAAGCTTGACAGAAAATGTTGACCAAAACAAAGTGGTAATACGCCCTGACAAGCAAAGCCTCTGCTTTTTCTGCATCCATATTCACACCTTGTGCTTCCAGTTTCTCTATAGCCTGCAATGCTTGATTGGCAACAGCAATTGCTTTATATGCACCATTCCAAACATAATAAGGTGAATCTTGTGCCGATCCCGAAACAACATCCTGCCAAGCAAAAAGTTCATCATGGTAGGAGGACATTGATGTCTTGTTATAAAACTCTCCATTTGAATTCGGTGAGTTATTGTCAATCAGATTATCACTCGCAAGTTCACACATGAAAGCATAGTTGACATCCGCATAGGCTGACACAAGCAATTTCTGCACCTTATCTTTCGTGTCAATGGTGGCACGCATATCCGGACTTTTATCAAGGAAGTCATTGCAAGCCGACAACAGAATTGCGGCAAACACCATAAAAAGTGCGCTTGTTATATTGATCTTTTTCATATATTAATCCCTTTCGAACTATAGATTATAAGCCAAGACGTACAGTAAAGGTAAACTGCCGTGGTATAGGCGATGCCACACCACCCGTGTTATAGTACTCTGGATCTTGCCCATTCATAGCCTTATCTGAATATATCAGCCACAAATTAGTAGCAGAGAATTTCAATCCAAGCGATCGTACAACGCCCTCTTTACCCTCCTCTTTGTGCTTTCTGCTTACGAGCCGCTCTGCAGGGAAGTCATAAGCAAGAGACACTTCTTTAAGGCGGATAAAATCGCCTTTAGCAACACGCTGATCAGAGAAATTGTATGCTGAATAAGCATAATTAAGATGACTGATATCGTGGTATTGTCGTTTCGTGGCAATGACAGGTATGTTAGTGTACTTTTCATCACCAGGCTTCTGCCAACGATTCTTCATTTCTTTTGGAGAAGACCAAATATCCGAATAGTCCTCAGCCAAAACATAAGTCAACTTGTTCAGACGAATGTAGTTGCCAAAAGAGTAAGTAATAAATAAGTTCAACTTAAACCCTTTGTATGAGAAGTTGTTTCCCAATGAGCCCGTGATTGGCGGGTCTGTTGGTCCTTCATATTTGAGGTAACTATAGTCAAGATCTTGGAAGTTGATATCCGTGATTGTCTTCTCTGTACGCTCTGCATTGGTGTAGAATTGTGGTAATCCATCCTCACTCAATCCTGCGAACTGATAACTGAACAAAGCACCAAGCGGATAACCTTCAACACGTCCAGTGCCCGCCCCGTAGACTAACGAATAAACTCGGGCAAACGATTGCAAATCCGTAACTTCATTGGTGGCATAGCTGAAAATCAGGTCTGTACTCCATTTGAAGTTCTTCTGCTTGATATTAAGTGTTGACAGAGTAAACTCAAGTCCGTTTGACTTCATTGCTGCCACGTTAGCAGTCTTTGAGATTGCGCCACCGACACCCGTAGTGTATGTCATACCTATCAGGTCAAAGTTATCACGACGATAGTAGTCAAACTCAAAATTAATCCGATTATCGAGGAATCCGAGTGCCGTTCCGATATTAAGCTCATACTTCTTCTCGTAGGTCAATTCGCTATTCTCGATTTGCGAGAGGTTGATACCGGTCTCAGATACGGAAGCAAACGGGCGATAGGGCTGGTAAGAAGTAAACACAGGAAGCGAGTTGGTCACTGATGCAGGACCACGCGTAGCCGTCAGCGAGTAACTTGCCTTGAGCGTGGCATTTGTCCAAGCGTGGCGGAACGTATTTCTGAACCAGTTTTCTTCATGTGCATTCCATGCACCAGACACATTCCACGTCGGCAGCCATCTCGCCTTACGACTCTTACCAAGTTTGTTCGACCCTTCATAACGGATGGTTCCGTTTGCAATATACTTCCCTTTGTATGAGTAGGTTCCTGTTGCAAAGAAGGCAAGATTGCGATAGTAACTATAAGAATTAAGATAGTAGACCGCACCTGTCTCCTGATACTGTTTGAACAAAGTATAATCCGTATAGGGGACACCTCCATTCTCATATTGATAGCCCCAACCCTCAAAGAGTGTATACTGGCGGTCAGTTGAGTTACTCTCCATACCACCGAACACATTCATGATATGCTGCTGCTCTTGTCCAAATCCGCGTTTGTATTGCGCTGTTGCACGGAAGTCCGTACTCAACAATTTACGATTGTCTATCAAGTAAATACCTCCAACCGGCATCATTGTTTCCGGAAGAGCGGTTTCATCGTCCGGATCCGTGTACAGGTAGCCCGAATTGGCATCACGGATGGTTGCATCTTCAGGGTCTATACCAGCACGATATGCACGAGCCTGATTGGAATTGTCGTTGATAATCTGCTCTTGACCACTGGAGAAATATCGAATAGCAGCAAGTCCTCTCAATTCAAGACCTGCAATAGGTTTGTAATTCAGTTCTCCCTGGAATTTTACATCAGTCACTTTGAGTTGGATGTAATTAAGATCCAATTCATCTTTCACGTTAAAGCTACAGTAATTACGACGATAGACATCGTTGGGATCCTGTGCCCGTGAATTATTAAGCGAGAACGAGAATGGATTGATATCAAATTCACGGCTTGCCTCACCAGTAAGAACATTTTGGTTTGCATCTGACGTGCCCGGGGCGCGCTGCATACGATAACTACCATTGGTAGCTATAGAGATGGTAAGTTTCTTTGTGATGTCGTATGACGCATTCATGTTAGCCGTGTAGCGCTCTACATTACTTGATTTATACCATCCCGGATCATTCATCACGGACAATGAAGCATAAATTTTTGCACGATCCGTACCTGCCGAGAAGCTCAAGGCATGATTCTGCATCAGATTGTTGTTAAACAATTCCTTGAACCAGTCTGTATTGCGGAATTCTGCTTCACGCAGATAAGCATTACGTCCCTGTAGGGTATTTGCTATGCCGAAACGCCCCGACGTAGCATCATACGTATTGATCAATTCATACATACGGCCGTATATGCCGTAGTTCTTAGCCGATTTTAAGCTTGCGTATTCGAGCCATCCCTTTTGTTCCAATTCGTTATATATATCCATCTGCTCCTGCGAGTTGACGATATTATAATCACGATAACTCGGAATCATACGATAGGTAAACTCACCTGTATAGTTGAGGCGCCCTTGTCCGCTCTTACCTTTTTTGGTCGTCACAACAATCACACCCGCCATTGCACGTGCACCATATATAGAGGTTGCCGAGCCGTCTTTCAGAATTTCAAAACTCTCAATATCATCAGCATTGATACCCGAGATTGCTGATGCTATCAAGGTTGTTGCATCACCGCTTGAGAGATCTTCAGGTGCCAATTCAACAGCATCTTCAAGAATCACGCCATCGACAACCCACAATGGACGGTCAAGACCATAGATAGAAGTTGCACCACGGACCCTAATCTTAGGAGCTGTACCGAAAGTTCCACTGACATTCTGTACTGAAACACCTGATGAGCGGCCTTCAAGAGAACGACTGACATCAGCCATACCGTCTAACTTGGCATCATCTGCATTAACACGCGTTGTTGATCCAGTGAAGAGTCGCTTATCCTGAGTCATCATACCGGTGCTGACAACTTCGATACCGTCCAACGCCTGCGCATCAGACTGAAGCCTGATGTTCATCGTGGCTTTCGGAGCAAGTTCTTGATCCTTGAATCCCACATAGGACACTTTAATTTTGTGGTTGCCGGAGACTTTGAGAGTGAAGTTACCATCAAAATCGGTCGCTGTTCCATTTTGTGTTCCGACCTCCATCACTGTTGCACCAATCGCCGGCTCTCCCAAATCATCAAGCACCTTACCCTTAATGGTCATTTGTGCAAATGCTGAGACTGCCGACAACAGGAAGGCTACAAACAATAGCGTAGTTTTCTTCATATTCTTGTCTGTCCTTGATTCGACGATATTTGTTTTTCTACCAAATTCGGCCACGGTATAAGGATACGTAGCCACGTTAGTGAATGACAAAAGTAAACTTTTTTTTGCAAAGGCAAGCAACACCGCCCTATATTTCATTCGCTTTATCTGTTACAAATAATAAAACCCTCTGACGATAGAAGACTTTCACGGTATGATTTAATTCGCTATCAGCCAAAAAGAAGGCTGATTTTTGGAGAGGAATAAACTCTGACTATGCAAAGTTATTAAATCTTCTCAAAAAATCAAATCTACATGAGCATTCCCCGTTAAAAATAATATGAGTGCATCGGGTTTACACACGACCGATGCACTCATTATTAGGCAGTTATTCAAGCTACGCTACTCGATAAAAATTTTTAACTGACCAGAGGCAATCAACTCCGTTTCAACCATCGTTTCGGCCTTAAGCAAGGACACTCCGTTGACTTCAGATACAATCTGTAAGTGAGTCTGCAGTGTATCCCCTGCTTTCGGAAGGCGATTGATATGAAACTTTTTGACTTCACCAATATATCCAACGGGTGCAGGCTGGCTTTGGCAAAGCGCATTATAGCCCGCGAGCGCCGATGCCGACTGTGCGATATGCTCGATGATACCTGGTTCTCGAAAATTATTATCGACACAGAAGATATTGTTCTGTACGATAGTCAATGCAGTCCTGGCCTCATGCTCTGTTGCTTCAATGAGCTGGTCAATCATCAGGATTGGTGGGCGTTGTGGGAGAAGTCGTTCTATCTCTTTTCCCGATATGAGTGGTGTATTCATCGAATGAGTAGTATTATTCAGACATGTGCGGCATCGCCGGCTTTTTGTCCGTCCGATTAAAAACAAGGAACGAATCGGTTGCCGCCGGGGGCACCGATTCGCTATGCAGATCTTCGTCGGTCAGCAATACCGACACTGCGTTTTAGAGGCGTTCGTAAATAAAGTCATAGAGCGCTCCAAAGGTCTTCACGCTACTTACATCCGTACCTTTAAGTTTCACGCCAAAGGTTTCTTCAATCAGAGCCACCATATCAACAAGACTAAGGCTGTCCAGTTGGAGTGTTGCCTTAATATCAGCATCGGGGGTGATGACCGATTCTTCTACTTCAAATTCTTCTGCCAGCACTTCATTGGCTTTCAGGATAAGTTCTTCTTTTGTCATAATACTATGTGTTATATGTTCAATTGTCGATGTTGTTATTTACTTCTGCGGATTACATATTGCGCACGATGAGGGTGGCGTTCGTACCGCCGAAACCGAATGAGTTACTCAAGAAGGTGTCGAAATGCTTCTCCACGCGTTTGGACGGGATAAGCAACTTGGCCGAATCTTCATCCGGGTTTTCAAAGTTGAGGTTGGCTGCTATAAAATCATTCTTCATCATCAGCATGGAGTAAATCACCTCAGATGCTCCGGCCATCCACATTTCATGTCCTGTCTGCGATTTGGTAGAGGTTACCTCCGTCTTCTGATCGCCAAATACGCTGTAGATTGCTTTGGCTTCATTAGTATCGCCGACATGTGTCGATGTGGCGTGTGCGTTGATGTATCCTATCTCACGACGATCGACGCCGGCGCGTTGGAGTGCCATCTGCAGTGAGCGTATCGGCCCGTCAACGTTTGGTGATGAGATATGGTCTCCATTGGCCGAGAAGCCATAGCCCAGAACCTCTCCTATAATAGGAGCACCGCGACGGACGGCATTCTCATAGCTCTCCAGAATCACAGTTGCTGCTCCTCCGCCCGGAACAAGCCCGTCACGATCCCGGTCAAACGGACGCGAGGCTTTTGTGGGCTCGTTCTCACGTGTTGAGAAAGCGGAGATGCCGTCAAACGAACCGATGCTGAACGGATTGACTTCCTGTGCTCCGCCACAGACCACCATGTCCTGCAGTCCGTTTTGTATCAGCAAAGCACCCAGTCCGATGGCGTGTGAACCACTTGCGCACGCACCTGATACGGTCAGGTTGATACCCTTGAGCTTGAAGATGCAGTCGAGGTTCATCGTGACCGTTGAGTTCATCGACTGGAAGATTGCGCCGGCTCCGCACAGGGTTGTATCTTTCTTCTCGCGCATCTTGTCTACCGCAGCCACGACCGGATCGGCCGAACTGTCGTTGCCGTAGAGCAGGCCGACGATGTTATTGTCCAGATAGTCCTGGTCAATGTGTGCATTGCGCAATGCCTCAACGGTTGCTACGTAGGCGAATTTGGCCTGTTGCGGCATATATACGCGCTGCGCACGGCTAAGCTCTTTCTTCAGATCCGGTTCTTCCAGGAAGGCAGTCAGTGCGGATCTGAATCCCATTTCCTTGCGTGCAGGATCAAAGATGATACCTGAACGTCCATCATACAATGACTGTCTTACTTCTTCAAGATTCTTTCCTAAACAGGAATAGATACCCATTCCTGTGATTACGACTCTGTTCATTATCGTTGTCTTATTGTTTAATTTGTCTTTTATGCTCGATTTACAATATCATCCACACGCTGCCATATCGACGCACGCATGTCGGTCAGCCTCCGACCTTCTTCCGTCTTCTGCAACCGATGCCAACGCCATTCGCTCCGCCATTTTACAAAGAACCGCATGTAGTGCCACGCAAAGACCAGCAACCACGGCTGCAGCAACAGATGAATCAGAGCGACCCACCAGTTGACGAGCAGCAGTTCGGCTACAAACACAGCACCATAATTTATGGGTGCGCTGATCAATGATGATACAATATATTGTATGCCCCCCTGAAACATCACAAAGGTCCCTCCCATCTCACGGAATTTCTTCACCAGGCCGCGCGGAGCAATAAAAACAAGCAGGTTGGGTATCATTGACAGCACGAACAACGGCAACAGCAAGACGAACAGCAGTCCCTGCAGCAACAGACGGGCGGCATTGAAGTCTTTCTGCATATTCCAATCACGGATATTAAGTGCCCGCGTCTGTTCCTTCAGTCGCATCACGTCAGCGTACAGGGCATTCATCCGCTCCGGTTCGGCAGTGGCCTCCTGCTCTAAGCGGGCGCACAATTGCTTGTCAGCCGTAAGACGTTCGGGAAGATAGTTTGCACGCAGCCCTACTCTCTCGGCATAGCGTGTCCCGTAGGTGTTGCGCAGATAATCTATTGCATCATAATGCTCCAGGTCTTCAATGTTAAGCATCATATCTGCTATCTGCCGGCGCACAAGCACGTTAACCTGCCGTTGCGCCGTACGGGGCTTGGTCTGATAGAGTTCGTAGTATGGTTTAAGCGAGATTGGCTGGCCAAAAATCAGTACCATGTCCGACTGCATACAGAAGTAATTGCTGTAATGGTTGGCTACAGGCAAGATGAATATCTCACGCTCAAATCCCGAAGCCTCTGCCGCCCCAAAAGCCATACGCAGGTATCCGAGAGAAAATTCTCCCAGCCAATGACAGGTCTGATTGGTTGCTTCAGGGAAGATCGCCACCGTGTTGCCATTCAACAGGCGTTCGTTAGCTTCCTTGAAGGCATCGAAGTTTTTCGACAGCGAGTCCTCACCGTCCTGCTTGAGCCGATAACTCGGAAGGATATAGAGCGAACGGAGGAAGGCGGCTATCAACGGACGGCTGAACACATCGGCACGCGCGAAGATACTGATCACCCGCAGTCCCATCTTCAGCTCCAGAGCCAGCGGGTCGTTGATACTATTCTGATGGTTGCAGGCTACCAACAGGGGTGTACCTACCGGCGGGATATTTTCTGCTCCAACGCGGTAGATGCGTCTGTAGTACACTTTATCATGAAAGAACTGAAGATAGAACCTGAAGGCCCAATACAAACCGTCTTTCCAAAAGTTTCGCTTAGCCATCACAATAACACAATTCGAATCGCAAAGGTACTACATATTTTCCAAACGGCAATTAAAGCCGACAAACGACAGGCCGGCAGACCCACAGCGCATAGACAGACCGGCACCTGACCCATCGTGTCAGGTGCCGGTTTAGTCGCTGTTGATGCTTCATGCTGCCTGCTTCGTCTGGCCGCCTCATTGTTCGTAAAGTTCAATAGGCAGACCGTCAGGATCTTGAAAGAAGACAAAGCGTTTGCCGGTATATTCGTCCACGCGGACGGCTTCATGACTGACACCGGCCTGCTCAAGACCGATGACGGCGGCATCAAGATTGCTGACCTCAAAGGCGAGATGACGCAGCCCAGCTGCTTCGGGACGTGTGAGCCGACGCGGCGGATCGGGGAAGGAGAAGAGTTCAAGCACGTAGTGATCATCTATGGCGAGGTCGGTCTTGTAGGACCGACGCTGTTCCCTGTAGTGTTCGGCCAGAACACGCAGCCCCAGCACTTCTGTGTAGAAGCGGAGGCTCTTGGCGTAGTCTGAGCAGATAAGGGCTATGTGGTGTACGCTGTTGAGTCTGATCATACCGACAGCTGGTGAGGACTGTGACTTACAGATTCAGGCCGTCAATCCATTTCTGGACTTTCGACTTCCCGTCACGGACGTCATGCCCGTAGATGGAGAAGGAGCCTGTAACAGTGGCTTTCGGATAGGCTTTGCGCAGGTCGCTCACGGTATTCCCCAGTCCACTCCCCTCATGGGTAGCAAAGGGGATGAGCTTCTTGCCGTTGAGGTCATAAGTATCGAAGAAGGTAAACATCACCTGCGGATAGGTTCCCCACCAGATGGGTGTTCCGATGAAGATGACGTCATACTGGCTGATGTCGTCAATTTTGCCCTCAAATTCGGGGCGCATGTCAGCAGCCTGCTCATCCTGAGCCATGTCGCAGACAGCCTTGTAGCTCATGCCGTCATATTTGTGCGTCACGACCTCAAACTGGTCTGCACCTGTCAGTTCGCTGATGTAGTCGGCGACGATTTTGGTGTTGCCGACCTTGATATTGCCTACGGAGTAGTTCTCGCCGGTATGTGAGAAATATACGACGAGCATTTTCTTGTCATTCATGTTTTCCTGTTGTTTTTTCTGCGCATTGCATCCTGCGATGACGCACAGCAATGCGGCCATAAGTGCGATTCTGAATTTCATGATGCTGCTATGAATAGGATTTGGATGATGCGTGCCGGTCCGACGTCTGCGGCGATGCAGGGCACATGTCTCTGAACCCTCCGGCTCCGACGGCCGTCACCGCGTCCTCATCTGTGTTCACGGACGTTTTTCGTCGTCGGGATTATGATTCGGATTGCGACGCACTTCGACCATCTGGGCAAACCACTCAACCATAGCCGGATCCCGATGAGAGAAGAAGGCCGACCGGTGCTTGTCGAGCTGGGCTATCTGCTGCATCTCGGCTTCAGTGAGTTCGAAGTCAAAGACATTCATATTGTCGGCCATGTGCTGCTTGTTGCGCGACATGGGGAAGACGGCCACACCCCGCTGAATATGCCAGCGGAGCACCACCTGATGCAGGCTCTTGCCGTGCTGCTGTGCAATCTGCTGAAGCACCGGATCGTCAAAGAGGCCGTCCCGTCCCTCGCCGAGTGGAGCCCAGGCTTCAGGAAGCACATCGTATTTCTTCATCCAGCCGAGCAGTTCGGTCTGCTGATGATACGGATGAATCTCCACCTGATTGACAGCCGGACGCACACCTTTGACATGCGTGCCGTCAGGTGCCGTAAAGTCGTTGCAGGCGAAATTGCAGAACTCGACCAGTCTGTCGGCGTAGAAGTTGGACACACCTATGGCGCGGATTTTGCCCTCCTGCACCAGCTGTTCCAATGCACGCCATGCACCGTACGCATCGCCGAAAGGCTGATGCAGCAGCATCAGGTCGATATAGGTCGTCTGGAGTTTGCGGAGCGACTCCATGACGCTCGCACGCGTCTCTTCGTAGCCAAAATGATCAATCCACACCTTGCTGGTGATGAAAATCTCATCACGCGGGATACCTGATTTGCGGATGGCATCGCCCACCTGCTGTTCGTTGAAGTAGGCTTGTGCCGTATCAATATGCCTGAATCCTGTGCGCAGTGCGTCTGCAACACACTGTTCGCATTCATCGGGAGACACGCGGTATACGCCATAGCCCAGAATCGGCATCTGAATGCCCTCACTTAAAGTCAGATTTTTCATATCTCAATAGTTGTTTTGTGCAAAGATAACGATTCCGCACTGCTTTTACAAACACGCGCTGCGGCCTGTGCAGACTGCTGCGCTGCAGTTGACTGATGCAGTGTGAGTTATGTGTGCTCTCTGCCTGCAGGAGGCGGGAGACGGGTGTCTGCAGGGTCTCCGTCAGGCGCAGCATCGGGCTGTGGGGATACAGAAGCGTTATGACGCTGCAGCTCCGGCAGACCTGTCAGGCCACAAAGAGGCCTGCCGGCTGTCACCGGAAGCGCCACTCCGCCACACGCTTTCCTGACCCGCCGCGCCGGCAGCGACAGGTTTCAGCAAGTCTCACGGGAGACCATCGCCGGCAGAGTTGCTGCGGCATAAGACTCCCACCTGATGCACCGCCTCCGGCCGTATCATCACAAAGGCATACGCCACACCCCGCCCAACGGTTTCGGCCTGCCGGGAGCTTTGTGCGCCCTGAACGCCGTGCCGTAAAGGTCCGTCGTTGCCTTGCACGTCGTCTTGCTGCGTGACATGGGTGTCAGCCAAACGGTCATCCGCGCATCAGCGGATGGCAAAAATGCCTCTCACCCCTTGCCGACATTGCACGGGCGCGGCTTTTTGCGCTATCTTTGCAGCCACAGGCGGCGGTCGCCTGTCGCTGACCGACCGGTCAGGGCCGCCAACACTTTACACACATGATACATCAGAAAGAAGACATTGAGCAGATGGCTCTCGAATACGGTTTCCTGCCCTTCTTCAAATGCTGCATAGACGGCCTTTCGATTGAAGAACAGACACCGCGTGAGCTTTGGTTCAGCGATACGGTTGACGGACCGTGGGAGTGGAAGGGTCCTGTTATCGGACTGGGGTCGCTGGCCTACGGCAAACTGTTTGACGGCAAGGCAGGTTTTGTATCGCTGGCATGGCTCCCCGACCTGATCAACTACCGGCGGGCCTGCCTGCCCTACCCCCACAGCGAAGCCGAGCGCGAGGTCTATGAGACCGTCACGACTCACCAGACCATGCTCACCAAGACGCTAAAACAGACGTGCGGCTTTGTACGCCCACGCATGCCGCGCCTGTCGCCTATGGAGCGCGAGGCTCTGAGAGACGTGCCGCGCAGCCTGTGGCCACGAGCCGGGGAGCCGCGCAACAAAGGATTCGACCAGATTCTGACGCGTCTGCAGATGTCTGTCCGCCTTGTGGTGGCTGACTTTGAATACAACTACGACCGCTCCGGCAAGCGCTACGGATGGGGAGTAGCACGCTACACCACCCCCGAACTGATGTATGCCGATGAGATACAACGGCCTCACCGGACGCCCGAAGAATCGTTCAGGCGGATGACGGACCACCTCTGCAAGACCCTCTCCGTCAGTCACCAGCAGGCCGAGCAGTTACTGGGTGTCAAGGGGCATGTCAAGCCCGCAGATCAGTGAGCAGTCTCCGCTGTCGGCAAAAGGTCCTGCCACAGGAAACACGGTGATGTCCCCCATAGTCTCCGCCCCCGGCTGCGTTTGGATATATCCACAAAAAAAGAATGGTCTGCAGAAGGAAAGCTATCCTCCTTTCAGACCATTCTGATTATTCAATGCGTGCAAATAAGCTACTGCAGGATCTGTGTTATAAACTGTTCCAGTTCTGTTCTCTCCATATATCCCAAAGCGGCCTGGGCCGACCCATCGGCAGCGATGAAGAACAGCGTCGGGATAGAAGCAATCTGAAACGCCTGTGACAGGTCCTGAGCCTTGTCAACATCTACACGGAAGAAATCAACACGCCCTGCATAATCGGCCGCAAGTTCGTCCATGATGGGCGAGAGGGCTTTACATGGACCGCACCACGTGGCATAGAAATCAACAACCGTAGGGCGCTTGACGATAAACACAGGTTCGTCTGCCATACGTGTAAAATCGCACACGAGATCTTTGAACTCGCTTTCTGAGAGCTCTTTTACAACACCTGCAGCAATGCCTTCTGCTCCCTCTTCAATCCATTCAGCATCAGAATAGGCATTCTGGTCATCAGCAAAGTCAACCTCGCTGTCGTTGTCAAAGCCCATGGCGGTGGAGCCGGCATCTGTCACACTTTCTTCATCCGACTTGTTTGCACCGTTGCTCTGGCCGGGGTTGCCACAGGACGCCATCAGTGCTGCGGCAAAAATCATAAGATAAATCCGTTTCATAAGTATTTGGTGTTTGTGTTATTCATCCATCGAGAACATCGGGTCCCAGGCCGGGAGCTTAACCGGCTTCTGCTTCATCAGAGCAAGCAGATTCTCCGGCACGTACTTACGCGCCACCACAAGGCGGAACATATACTCATCAAACCACTGGTCCGTCATGATCAGATGTCCTTTATAGCCCGACTTGGCTCCCCAGCTGTTTTCAACCATCCATTTGACCGGCTTGCCGTCGCCGTCAAGATCAACCGCCATCAGCGTCATGGCATGACTTGAGCCACTGGCAAAAGTAATCACACGCTGCCGCTTGTCCATCGGGAAGTCGGTTCCCATGATTGAGGCATAGTCGTAGTTGTTCATGTCAAGCAGACCGCGCTCTGAATTAAGATGCTTGTTCACATCGCACGAGAAATACATCGCTGCCGTATCCTTCAGACTGCTGACAGCCAACTACTTGATGTCTTCAACAGGCAGATTGAGATATAACCAGTTCTGCCCGTCGTAGGTGTGACGGTCAAACTCGATTTCATACACCTTATAGTAGTCATGCGAAGGGTCGTTCATCACCATCACGTAGTCGGTCAGCACCGGGTCAGCCGCCAGTTTGTGTGCAAACGTCAGGGGAGTATACTGCTCTGACGACACGACCTCTCCCTTACTGTTGCGCATGGTCCACGTAAACTCCGTCGGCGGTTGCCCCAGATTGAGTGCAAGCATCTTATAAATCACGCCCAACATCTCCTCCTTGCGCTTCAGCAGTTGCTTCTCCGATGCCGATTTTTCTGACATATCACGCAGTTCAAGGCCGAACTGGCGCAGCTTCTGCCGCAGAAGATCTGACATGCGAGCCGTGTGGTTGGCTGAATAGGTCTCCGGCATCACATCGGCAGGAACAAGTCCGTATTTTGTCACAAGGTCGGCCACCCCCGAAAATGTTCCGCCGTCGGAAAGCGGATTGTGAAACAGCCAGTCAACCGTCCGGTCGTCCATCGGACTGCGGCGCGTATCAATAATGCTCTGTAGGAACAGGTTGGACTTCTCCAGCTGATCGTAGAAGAAGATGTAACTCTGCGAAAACTGAAATTCGCCAAGGTCAAAATCTCTTATTGCACGTGCGCGCAGCACGTTCAACCCCGTGAAAAGCCAGCACCGTCCGGAGCGCTGCTGGTCTGTGATGCCCTTTGACTTGACCTCATAGGTGAAGTGCGTATCCATCGCCTGCAGGTTCTGCTGATTGAGTGCCAAGGTACGCAGATCGTTTGACCCGATGGCATTGCGCAAGGCACGCTCCGCAGGCGATTCCTGATAGTTGCTTCGCAGTTGATTGAGTAATTGAGGTGTGATGGACTGAGCGTTTACCGACGATGTAGCGTACACGCAAACGGCGAGCAACAAAAATCGTTGCACAGTGTGAATGTTGTGGTTTTTCATTGCATAAAGATTGATTAACGCCCAAAAGTAGCGATTTTTTCGTAACCAAACGGAAGGTTCACATCCGCCACACGGCAGACAGGCTCCGGAAAGAGCCCGAAACTATGATTTTTTGTCGTTATCACTCATCCAGCGCATGACGTTGGCCGGCGAACGCTGCGCACGCAGTTCGGAAGCCATGAAGTCGAGTGCAGGCAATGCATGCCGGAAGAAAGCATAATATCCACGACAGAGATAATTCAGGCCTTCATAGCCGTCACGGTCTGCATCGATGCGATTCTTCGGGCACTCACCGTTGCACAGGTGCAGGACATCGCACGCCCTGCATTGCGGGGGAAGTTTATCGCGTTTGTTCTGTCCGAAGGTTTGTTGGCGCGAATCGTTCATCATTTGCCAAAACGACAACTGATGCAGATTGCCAATCCGATGCTCCGGATAGACATAATGATCACAGCTGTACACATCGCCATTGAACTCCATTGCAGCGGCATGACCGCATGTAGGAGCAAAAATGCAGGAGGACGGCAACATCCCCACGTGACAGGCCAAGGCACTGTCAAACAGTTGGACAAAATAACGGCCTACGTCATGCCGTACCCATTCATCAAAAATCTGTATATAGAAATTTCCCATCTGTATCGGATCAACAGACCATGGAGCAAGCTCTGCAGTCGTCTGCTGCTCTGCAGGAAGCAGATGCAGGCCGTCCTCACGCACTCCTGACAGCCGCTCCACGACAGGAGAAAACTGCATATAGTGCCCGCCAATCTGCTTCAGAAAATGATAGACCTCATCTGCATAATCAGCATTGTAACTGTTGATTACAGACATGGTGTTAAAGGGCACGTCATGCTTCAGGAGCAGATTCACGCCGCGCATTACCTGCTTGAAAGAGCCACCGCCACCGGCAGCATGCCGATAATGATCATGACAATGCTCCGGGCCGTCAATGGATATACCCACCAGAAAATCATAATCTTTCAGGAAACGGCACCACTCGTCTGTCAGCAAGGTTCCATTCGTCTGCAGACTGTTATCAATGCGCCGCCCCTTTGCGTACTTGCGCTGCAACACCATCGCACGACGGAAAAAATCCAGGCCGCGCAATATCGGTTCGCCGCCATGCCAGCAAAACTGAACCTCAGCCGATGGCTGGCACTCAATGTAATTGCGTATGTAGAGTTCAAGCATCTCGTCGCTCATCTGACAGCGTCGAGATGCATAAAGTTGGCTTTTCTCCAGATAATAACAATAGTCACACCTCAGGTTACACGCTGCGCCAACGGGTTTGGCCATGAGATACAGCGGCTTGTCAAGAGGTTCGATATATGCCGTACGGGACATGCGATAAATACTGGTTGGCTATTTTTGAAGCGAAGCACTCATTGTCTTCAAAAGGCTTACAGAGACTCATCCACGCTTTCGATTGAAGAACTCCTTCATCAGCGTAGCACATTCCTCCTCGAGAACTCCGGAGGAGACCTGACAACGGGGGTGTAAGGCATGGGGAGCAAGTCTGGAGAAGCCGCGACGTTCGTCTGCTGCGCCATACACGACTCTGCTCACCTGCGCCCACCCGATTGCGCCGGCGCACATCACACACGGCTCAACCGTTACATACAACGTGCACCCCTGCAGATACTTTCCTCCAAAAGTCCGGCATGCCGCCGTGATGGCCTGCATCTCTGCATGCGCCGTTACGTCCTGAAATTTTTCCGTCAGATTATATCCCCGCCCCACGACGCGACCATCGTACGTCAGTACGCACCCAATCGGCACCTCGTCTCTCCTCAACGCCTCACGCGCCTGCTCCAATGCAAGGCGCATAAACTTCACATCGTTATCCATGCAGACAAAGGTACGCTTTTTCAAAATAAAATATGTATCTTTGGCGCACTGTCAAAGTATAAGGCCCGTGACAGCACACAGTGTGCATCGAAAACGACTTTAATTTGTTAACGCCGCAATGGGCTTTTATTCCCACCTCAAAAACATCAGCCATGAACGATTTTGTAAACACCGCCAACAACATTTTTGATCAGGCAATTACGGACTATCATAAGACGGATAACGTTGACCAGCCGATTCAGAATCCTTATCCACAAAAAAGTATTGAGTACTATCTGTATCTGAAAAACTGGATAGACACAGTGCAATGGCACTTGGAAGATATTATCCGGGATCCGCAAATCAATCCCGTTGACGCGCTGGCACTGAAGCGCAGAATTGACAAATCAAACCAAGACCGAACCGATCTCGTAGAGTTGATAGACAGCTATTTCTGGGAGAAGTATCATAACACAGTTCGACATGCAGACGCAGTGATTAACACCGAGAGCCCCGCATGGGCTATTGACCGGCTATCCATCCTGCATCTGAAAATCTATCACATGCGCATAGAAGCCGAGCGTACGGACACAAATCCCGAACAGCGTCAGCAATGCCAAAAGAAGCTGGATGTACTCTGCGAACAGCTGACCGACCTGTCAACGGCTATCCGTCAGTTGCTCGAAGCGTATGAAGCAGGCACACGCGTCATGAAAGTGTACAAACAGATGAAAATGTACAACGACCCGGCTCTCAATCCTGTTTTATACGGAAAAAAGGGAGCATGAAAGGACACGCCTGAGAAACAGCATTCCGGCCAGACACCGAAAACATTCAGCAATTTTCACCACCTTTCTAACATCCAAAACGTGAAGTCAGTTCTCGTCATACGCCTTTCGGCCATGGGAGACGTAGCCATGACGATTCCCGTGCTCTATAGTGTGGCACGCCAGCATCCCGATGTGCACTTCACGCTCCTGACGCGCGACCGGTTCACACGCCTGCTGCTCAATGCTCCCGGCAATGTTGACACTATCGGCATTGATCCGGATCAATATCACGGGCTGAAAGGGTTGAGCCGATTATATAAACAGCTTAAAGAACATCGTTTTGATGCTGTCGCAGACTTGCATGACGTTTTGCGCAGCAAGTATCTGCGACTGCGTTTCGCCCTCAACAGTGATGTCAAAGTGCGTCATATCCACAAAGGACGTTGGCAGAAACGCCGCTTGACGGCACGATGCTGCAAACACCGCGGTCAGCTCCCATCCAGCTTCTATCGCTATGCGGAAGTCTTCCGCCGACTCGGATTTCAGACGGAAGAACGCTTTGAATCCGTATTTGACCAATCCACACCCGACTACGCAGCCCTTCCAGAACAGTTCCGACAAAAACCTGACGGGCAGCGTTGGATTGGCATCGCACCCTTTGCCAAGTTTGCCGGAAAAATCTATCCGATTGACATGATGGAGCAGATTATTGACCGGCTCATTCAGCAGGATGATGTACGAATGTTCTTATTCGGATTTGGGAAAGAAGAGAGTGACATTCTCGAGCGTTTTGCCTCCAAGAGTGACCACATCGTATCGTGTGCAGGTCGGTTTAGCCCTTCGCAAGAACTAATCTTGATGAGTCTGCTCGACGTGATGCTCTCGATGGACTCGGCCAACATGCATCTGGCCTCGCTTGTCGGAACGCGTGTTGTCAGCCTATGGGGTGCGACTCACCCTTGGGCCGGGTTCATGGGATGGAAACAGTCTACGCACGATGCTATCGGTGTGAGTCTTGACTGCAGACCGTGTTCGGTCTTTGGAAACAAACCGTGCAGACGAAAAGATGAGGCCTGCATGAGGCAAATCAGGCCGGAAGATGTCGTCAGACGACTTTTAAAACAGGATTAAAAATACAGATATGTGCATCGGGCTGTCTTGTACGACAGCCCGATGCACATATATAGCGGTATGAACGGATTGTCACGACACATACCCACCAGCGACAGTCGCTCCTGACGCTGGGGGACACACGCTGCAACCGTCAGAGTGTCTGCTTAACTTCTATCTGCTCAAAGGCTTCTATGATATCACCCTCGCGAATATCGTTGTAAGAACGGATATTCAATCCGCATTCTGTATTCAAACCGACCTCCTTGACATCGTCTTTCTCGCGCTTCAACGAATCAATATCACCGGTATGAATCACTATGCCGTCACGAATGACACGAACACGGTTGCTGCGCTTGATCTTTCCTTCTTTCACCTTGCAACCTGCAATCATGCCCACCTTAGAGATCTTAAACACCTGCTGAACCTCCAGTGTTCCTGTAACCTCTTCCTTTATCTCCGGTGCAAGCAGACCCTCCATTGCCGCCTTTATCTCTTCGATGGCGTCATAGATGATGCTGTATATACGCACATCAACTTCCTCGCGCTCAGCCAGTTTGCGGGCCGTAGCCGTCGGACGCACTTGGAAGCCAACAATAATGGCGTTCGAAGCAGCCGCCAACAAGATGTCGGAATCGCTCACTGCTCCGACAGCCTTATGAATCACATTCACCTGAATGTTCGGCTTGGATAGTTTGATAAGCGAGTCGCTCAAGGCCTCTACCGAGCCGTCTACGTCCGCTTTGACGATGATGTTCAACTCTTTGAAATCGCCAAGCGCAATGCGACGACCCAACTCATCCAATGAGAAGTGCTTGCGCGAGCGTAGATCCTGCTCAC
>JAFUXZ010000251.1 GCA_017470795.1 Paludibacteraceae bacterium | reverse complement strand
GGAGCATGCTGAACAAAGAACAGCGCGGCCTGCAGGCCTTCTACCGCCTGCTCCTCAACATTGCGCAGAAAAACCCGGCCATCAGCGAAGGACAGATGTATGACCTTGAGTATGCACAGCTCAGTCCCGATTTCAATCGCCGGCAACATTTTGTGTACATGCGCAAAAAGGATGAGGAGACACTGCTCTTCGTGCTGAACTTCAGCGACAGAAAAGCGCAGATGGAAATCAGCGTGCCGGCCGAAGCCTTTGCACATCTCAACCTGCAGGAACATCAGATGTGGTCAATGACCGACCTGATACGCCCGGATGAAAAACTGGAGCCGCAACTCCTGTCATCCAGCCGATACCTGCATCTGACCGTTCCGGCATGGAGTGGACGTATCATCCAACTTCAAAAAACAGCGCACACAACGACTCCACAATAAACAGAAACAATGAAGACATTCCTTAAACTTGTCAGATGGCAGAATCTGCTGTTTCTCGTCGCCAGCCTGTGCCTCATACAGGCTGCCATGATCAATCCGCTGTATGCACAGACCGGATTCGAGAAGCAGCTCTCCACGACATACGTCATCATGATTGTGGCAAGTCTCACCCTCATCACAGCCGGCGGATATGCCATCAACGACTATTTTGACGTCAAGATTGACGCCATTAACAGACCGCTCACACGCATTGTCGGTCGGCTGATTGAACGGAGGACAGCCATGCGCTACCATCAGCTGCTCACCACTACGGGAGTAATTATCGGACTGATTGCTGCTGCCTGCCTGCACAGCTGGACTATCGGTATCCTGTATCTGTTTATCCCGGGCATGTTGTGGTTCTACAGTTCGAGTTACAAACGACAGATGCTGATTGGCAACATCATCATTGCCCTGCAAGTGGCCCTGATGCCCATTATGCTGGCACTTGCCAACACGGCAGCTTTCCGGGTCAATTACGCAGAAATCAGTCAGTCACTCATCAGCATGGGGGTTGACGCGACCCAGATCGAAGCCGAGTTGCAAAAGCCCACGACGCTCATCTACGCCGTCATTGGATGCATGGCCGGAGCCTACTTCCTGACCATGCTCATACGCGAGATTATCAAAGATATCGAGGACCTTCAAGGCGACCGCGAACTGGAGTGCCACACACTCCCGATACGTATCGGCATCAGCGGCACCAAGGCTGTAGTCATCACGCTCGCCATCATCACGGGCGCAACAGCCTGCTGGATAGTCAGCGGCCTGCCGGACGGAGGAAAATCCCTCCGGTTCGTGATTATCGGGTTTGTCATTCCGCTCATTACCTGCTGCATCATATTGCTGAGAGCCAAATCGCGTGCCGAATACCGCACTGCACGCAGCCTGACCCAGTTTGCCCTCTGCGTCATATCGGCCTATGCCATCCAGTTTGGCTACATCATGGCAGGTGCCGCCTCCTAAACCAACATCATCAATCGCACAAAAACATCTGTTGATGAACATCATACTCGGATCCAAATCGCCAAGGCGTCAAGAACTCCTCAAACTGCTTGACCTCGAATTTACGTGCCGGACATGCGATGCCGACGAAACCTATCCGGACACGCTCACGGGCGAACAGATTCCACTCCATATTGCACGGACGAAGTCACGGGCTTTCGGGACGCTCCCCAATGACACGCTGCTGATTACTGCAGACACCATCGTGTGGATGAATGGCGTGGTGTATGGTAAGC
>JAFUXZ010000250.1 GCA_017470795.1 Paludibacteraceae bacterium | reverse complement strand
GGCCGGCACGAAGTCGAGCCTTGCCTACGCCTACTGGCGCGAAACGGGCGACTTATCCGTCTGGAGAGGCATCGCCCAGGACGCCATTGTGATGAACACTGACGACCTGCTGTGCGTCGGCGCTACAGACAACATACTGGTCAGCTCGACCATCGGACGCAATAAAAACCTGATTCCGGGAGACGTCATTGCTGCCATCATCAACGGCACCGAAGACCTGCTGCAGCAGATGCGCTCATGGGGCATCGGCATACACCTCACCGGAGGAGAGACTGCTGACGTTGGCGACCTGGTGCGGACCGTCATCGTCGATTCGACCGTCACCTGCCGCATGCGGCGCAAAGACGTAATCGACAATGCCAACATCCGTCCCGGAGACGTGATTGTAGGCCTGTCAAGCACAGGCAAGGCCAACTACGAAGACCAATACAACGGCGGCATGGGAAGCAACGGACTGACCTCGGCACGCCATGACGTGTTCAGCAAACTGATAGCCCGTAAATATCCGGAAACGTATGACCCGCAGGTGCCCGACGAACTCGTCTACAGCGGCAGCTACACCCTCGACACCCCCGTCGACGGCACCCCTCTGACGGCCGGACAGCTTGTGCTGAGCCCAACCCGGACGTATGCACCCGTCATACGTCAGATGCTTCATGAACTCCGTCCGGTTATACACGGCATGGTGCACTGCACGGGAGGAGCGCAGACGAAAGTGCTCCACTTCGTCGGTCCGGACTGCCATGTGGTGAAAGACAACATGTTCGACATACCGCCCCTGTTCCGCATCATACAGGAGCAGAGCCAGACCGACTGGCACGAAATGTATAAGGTGTTCAACATGGGGCACCGCATGGAAGTCTACGTAGCTCCTCAATACGCCCCGGACATCATCCGGATTGCCGGCGACTTCGGCATCGGGGCTCAGGTTGTCGGACACATTGAGCATGGCTCCCGCAGTCTGACCATACACAGCCCATACGGTCAGTTCGAATATCAATAAGCGGGCAGAGTCTGCTGCACCCTGCCGCTTTCACAGGCACGACAGCCGCAGCCCCCTATTTGCAAGAATGACAAAAATTCGCTTCCTTTGTATCGATATAAAAACAATGTCAACCAACATTTATGAAAAAGAGCCTACTACTGACAGCATTCGTGTTCGTTGCTCTGGCAGCAACAGCCGAACCTCGCGCTATCGGATTGCGCATCGGAGCAGATCTTGAAGCGTCCTATCAACACGGATTTAATGATACATACCTCCAGATTGATGCCGGACTGAACGGATATAAAGGAGTCGGAGTCGTCATCAGTTACAACTGGACCGCCGACTTTGCGACCAACTGGTATGTCAGTTATGGTATTGGTGCAGGAGGTGGATACGACTGGTATAAGAGTCATGAATGGAGACATAAATATGACAAGCCGACCAGCACGCCCGGAGTAACCAAGTCTGTTGTTGAATACGACCCGGGTAAAGCCGGATACTTCGGTGTGGTAGGTAACTTCGCACTCGAATACCAACTGCCATCCTTCCCCCTCGCTTTCGACGTCAACTATCGCCCGATGATAGGCTTCCTGGCCGGTGACACCCAGCCCGAAGGCTATCATGACGACAAGACCAAATGGGGCTACCTCCTGCGCGGACTGTGGGACGTAACCCTCGGAGTGAGATACGTATTCTGAACATATAAACAAAATATCCTGTTAGACAACGCCGCCCGCGTTGTCTAACGCCATGAAACAACACAAACCTAAAAACATCAACGACATGTTTGATAACCATCCAAAAGGACTGCTCGCCGCTGCATTAAGCAATATGGGCGAACGATTTGGCTACTACATCATGAATGCCGTCCTGCTGCTCTTCTTGTGCTCCAAATTCGGCATCTCTGACAACGTGGCGGCAATCATCTATGCTGTATTCTACTTCCTGATATACGTTATGGCCCTCCCCGGGGGAATCATAGCCGACAAGTTACAGAACTACAAAGGCACCATCATGGCCGGACTGATCACGATGGCCGTCGGGTATCTGATACTCTCCATCCCCTTGAACGTCAATTCCGACAACACAACCTTCATCCTTGTCATCACCTGCATCGCTCTGTTTATCATAGCTTCCGGTAATGGTCTTTTCAAGGGAAATCTGCAGGCCATCGTCGGACAGATGTATGACAACCTGGAAGCTGAGGCCGCAGAACGCGGCCCTGAAGCTCTTGCCCAGGCCAAAACGAAACGCGACCCCGGATTCCAGATATTCTACGTGTTCATCAACATTGGGGGAGTCTTGGCTCCGTTTGTCGCTCCCGGCCTGCGCAGTTGGTGGCTCAAACAGAACGGCATGACTTACAACTCTGACCTGCCGGCTCTTTGTCATCAATATATTAACGATGCAACAGGCATGGATGCCACTCAACTGACGAATTTGCAGACGTGGATGGCCGAGAGTAATTCATCCTTTGACCCATCTAACATGCAGGCAGCTTGTGCGAGCTATCTTGACGTCTTCAATACGGGCGTTCATTACAGCTTCATTGCTTCTGTTGTTGCTATGCTGCTCTCGCTTGCCATCTTCATGGCGTTCAGAAAGAAATTCCCCGCTCCTGCGAAGAAGGTTGAGACTGGAGCAGTGGAATATACAACAGAGGAAAAGGCCACGATGGCTCGTGAGATCAAACAGCGCATGGCTGGTCTGTATGCAGTGTTGGGCATTTGTGTTTTCTTCTGGATGTTGTTCCACCAAAACGGTCAGTCTCTCTCCCTCTTTGCGCGAAACTTTGTCAATTCGGAAAGTGTAGCCCCAGAAGTTTGGCAATTCCTTAATCCAGCTTTGGTGATTCTGCTCACGCCTGTAATCATGTTAATCTTTGGCACCCGGTGGGGAAAAAAGATTTCGACTCCGCGCAAGATAGTACTCGGTATGTTCTTTGCCGCGTGCGCATACCTGTTCCTAATGTTGTTCAGCCTCGTGATGGGCTATCCTTCCGGGACGGCATTCATGAATCAGGATGCAGAGACCATCGCATCGATGAAGGCAGATGCGTGGGTGCTGATCGTCACCTACTTCTTCCTTACGGTAGCCGAACTTTTCATTTCTCCTCTCGGACTGAGTTTCGTGTCGAAAATTGCGCCTAAGCACATACAGGGAATCTGTCAGGGCTTATGGCTTTCGGCTACGGCTATCGGCAATCTGCTCATCATGGTAGGTTCTTTCCTCTTTAACAGCCTTCCTAATTTGTGGATGACATGGGCTGTCTTCATGGGAATCTGTCTGATTGCCATGGGCGTCATGCTCGGTATGGTCAAATGGCTTGAACGTGTGGCCCAGTAACTGCGTGTTCCACGCATATCGCTCATCTCTATCAATATCCTAATTGCTTGATGGACAACAAAACCCTCATCTATCTGATTCAGAAAGACATCACGGAGTTGCAGCAGCTCACGCGCGGCTTCGGTGAGTTGGACATGCTGCCTACAATTCTGATCGAACTGGCCACGGACAAGGCACAGCGTATTGTGGATAATCTCGTAGCCCTGAAGAATGACAAGGCACCTTTCTATCACGTTGACCCCGTAACTCCGGAGCCTGTGCCGCAGCCTGTTGCCGAATCGGATGCAAGTGCACCGGCCGTTGAGTCGGTCAGCGCCGAAAGCCCGGTTCCGGCGGATTCTGAAACGGACAGTCAGGGCGTTCAGCAAGAGGGAGACGAATCTGTTGCGGAGACAGAAGTACCGGCGGCTGATGGCGGACTCACGGAGGAGCTGGCTGTTGTACCGATGGCTGATGGCGGACTCACGGAGGAGCTGGCTGTTGAGCCAGTGGCTGATGGCGGACTCACGGAGGAGCCGGCTGTTGAGCCGGTGGCAGAGGAGCCTGAGGAGGCCCCTGTTGAGTATGAGCCTGCACAGCCCGCTGCAGAGCAAGAGGCAGAGGTGGCAGAGGAGTCGGTTGTGTCCGTCCTTGAAGAAGAAATTACGGTTGATATTCCGGATATTCCCATTGATGAGGCTGACGTGCCCGGTGAGCAGCAAGAGCAGCCGGCCGTACCTGCCGAACAGGCTGTTGAGCAGCCGGCCGCAGAGGCGGTTGACCCTGTCGTGACGGAGCCTCCTATTGACGAACCTGCCGTTGCCGCTGTGGCCGACGAGGTTCCGGAGTCGGTGCCTGAAGATATTGATGACGAAGACGATGTGTGGATGGCTATCGAGGCCGATGACTTTGAGCATGCCGATGATGACGTGGTGGAGACCGACGATTTCACCATGCAGGACGATGAACCGGAAGATGTGTCAACAATCAGTCAGAACATCGGGGGCGAGCACCGCGATCCGGTTCAGGACACGCCTCCCACGCTGTTTGAGCTGCTCAGCAAACCGTCCGAGACACGCAACGATGCGCTGATGCACCAGCATGTAGACGACATCAAAAAGGCCATGAGCATCGGCGACAGCTTCTTCTTCCAGCGCGAACTCTTCGGCGGCAATGGCGAGCTGATGTTCAAGACCATCAAGATGCTCAACAAGTGCAACTCTCTGCGCGAAGCCGAGAAGTATGTCCGCCGCAAGTTTGACTGGGACATGGAAGGCGAGACGGCACAGCGTTTCATGCAGATTGTCGCCCGCCGATTCGTGTAGGCAAGCTACAGGCATAATCACTACCATTTCTGAAAGCACACAAAGACGCGCAAGTTGCAGCATGAGCCGGCTCTACATCGTTCCCACACCGATAGGCAACCTCGAAGACATCACCCTTCGTGCCCTCCGTGTGTTGCGTGAGGCCGATCTTATCCTGGCTGAAGACACGCGCACAAGCAGTGTCCTACTCAATCACTACGATATTCACACCCCACTGCAGTCGCATCACAAGTTCAACGAGCACCAGACCGTTGATGCGATGGTAGAGCGTATACGCGCCGGCCTGAACGTGGCGTTGATTTCCGACGCCGGTACGCCCGCCATCTCTGACCCCGGTTTTCTGCTCACGAGAGCCTGCGTCCGTGCCGGCATTGAGGTCGAATGCTTGCCCGGAGCAACAGCCTTCGTCCCTGCCATCGTCGACTCCGGCCTGCCCAACGACCGCTTCTGTTTTGAGGGCTTCCTGCCGGTGAAGAAAGGGCGTCACACACTGCTGACCGAGCTCTCAACCGAGCGCCGCACCATCATCATCTACGAATCCCCCTTCCGTCTTCAGAAGACGCTCATGCAGCTCGCCGAATACTTTGGCCCAGACCGCCCGGCCAGTGTCTCGCGCGAGATCAGCAAGATACATGAGCAGACCGTACGCGGAACCCTCAGCGAACTGGCCACACACTTCGCCGCCCATCCTGCAAAGGGTGAGATAGTAATCTGCGTGGCGGGTCTGTCGTGAAGCAGCCTTCGTATCATCCTCACATCACAGCACGTCATGACCGAATATCAGAAGATGCAGGCCGGTGAGACGTACAACTTCACCGATGCCGAAATTGCCGGACACATCATGCGCGCCAACCGTCTGATGCGCCGTCTGAACAGCGATGCCGGGCTTACTGATGAAGAACAAGAACAGCTGATGCGCCAACTCGTGCCCGGTGCCGATCCGACAGCACACATCAATCTGCCATTCTACTGCGATCACGGCGACCAGATTCGCCTTGGAGCGCACACCTTCATCAACTACGGCTGCACCATGCTCGACT
>JAFUXZ010000249.1 GCA_017470795.1 Paludibacteraceae bacterium | reverse complement strand
ATTGACCGACTGCTCGGCTGCGGCTGTAAAGTCCACACTGCCTGCAGCGCGATACTGCACCGGCTGCACATAGCCCTGCGCAGGCTGCACGGAGCCGTCAGCTGCCGGCTCCTGTCCCGGGGTCTGCGACCCGTAGGTTTTGAGCAGGGCTGTCGAGGTGGCTGCACTCACACCGGCCACCAACAGGAGGGAGACGGAGGCTTTCAAAAACTTGCTTGTCATATTCTGAATGTTTATCGTTGAACTTGGTCAGTCGAGACACCGTCATGATTGGCGATGCCCCGTCAGTCATCTATCAAAGCGCGTGCCAAAGTGGCATGAAACGCCGCGGAAAAGAATGAGGCCGGGCAAGTCCGGCAGACGCGCCGTGCGTCATGCGTCAAGCCCTCCCGCAGCCGGCTGTACGGATGCCGCCCCGACGAGTACGCCTCCGCAGCGCCAAGAGTCACTGACACGCGGCAGGCATGCACCGCTGCACATCCGGCAGCGACATCAGGCATGCCCGCATCGGTCCGCACACCGCCGACAGTCACACACCGCAGCAACGCTCCCCACCGGCCGACGCCCGATGCGCTGCACCCGGGCAGGCTTTTGGTGGCTTCATGGCTGACATATTGGCGATGATTCGGCACGCACGGATAGATATTCGTCGTTTTTTGCATACCTTTGCATTCGGGGTCGTATGTCCGCACCACGGACGGCAACCCTGTGATTTTTCTAACGTCAACATCATACATTATATATTATGGAAACTGTCGTCAGCGGCATCCGTCCCACGGGCTACCTGCATCTGGGCAACTACTTCGGAGCCGTGCGTTCATTCGTCAAGATGCAAGATGCATACAACTGTCTGTTTTTCATAGCCGACTGGCACTCACTCACCACGCACCCGCGCCCGGAGCAGATCAGACAGTCGGCACGCAACATCCTGACAGAATATCTGGCATGCGGCATAGACCCCGAGAAGGCCACCATCTACATCCAGTCGGACGTGCCGGAAGTGCTTGAGCTGTACCTGTACTTCAATATGAACATCTACCTCGGAGAGCTGGAACGCGTGACGACATTTAAGGAGAAGGTGCGCAAGCAGCCCGACAACGTCAATGCAGGCCTGCTGACCTACCCCACGCTGATGGCTGCCGACATCCTGCTGCACCGCGCCCAGAAGGTGCCGGTGGGCAAGGACCAGGAGCCGAACATGGAGATGGCCCGCCGGTGCGCACGACGCTTCAACAACATCTACGGCGTAGACTTCTTCACCGAGCCCGAGTCGTATCACTTCTCCGAGAAAGCCGTCAAGGTGCCGGGGCTGGACGGATCGGGCAAGATGGGCAAGAGCGAGGGCAACGCCATCTACCTCAAAGACGACGAGGCCACCATCCGCAAGAAGGTCATGAAAGCCGTCACTGACGCCGGACCGACCGTACCCGACAGCCCTAAACCCGAACCTATACAGAACCTGTTTGACATGATGCAGATTGTCTCCACGCCCGACACGTGGAACCACTTCAACGACCTGTACAACACCTGCAACATCCGCTATGGCGACATGAAAAAACAACTCGCACAAGACATCAACATCTTCTGCGCCCCCATACGCGAACGCATCCTCGAACTGCAGGCCGACACGCAGACCCTCGACCGCATTGCCCGTCAGGGAGCCGAGCGCGCCCGCGAGAGTGCCCGGCAGACCATCAGCGAGGTGCGCCGCATCATCGGATTCAGGAGCTGAGCCACCCCCTCCGATGTACGGCACAGATTTTGTAATTCCCCCGTAAAGACCACCCATCACGCACGCCGACATGAACGCAAGACTGCTCATAATCATCATCCTGACTGCCGCAGCCAACACACTCGCAGCACGGCAGCGCGTCGTTGACGACATCTACTTCAACCGCCGGGACGCGCAGAAAGAAGCATGGGAAGACCGGCGGACAGAAGCACCGGCGCCACAGTGGAAGAACGGCAGCCGCCGGATCATCTTCACGGACGACTCCACCGGCCGTCAACACCCTGACACCGTCCGCTGCATCATCCGCGATGCAGACGACAACATCCTTATCAGTCAGGCTCCGCAACGCCGTCAGCACACCCTCTACGCTGTCGTTGCCGACCCCTGGTACGCATGGCCGCACCCGGCATGGAACATCGCATGGAGCCTGCTCGACCCGATTATATGGTTCATATGGTAGCCGCAGACGACACCACAGCCCGATTAACACACACTCAAAAACCTCCCCGATATGAAACGTTTTCTGACACTTATCCTTGCCGCAGGTGCCGCCTGCACGCTGATGGCACAGAGTGACGAGTTTGACGCTGCCCGCATAGCCCGGCAGGACATCAAGGGCACCGCACGCTACACCGCCATGGGAGGCGCATTCGCTGCCCTCGGAGGTGACGCCTCGGCCATCCAGGACAACCCGGCAGCCATCGGCGTATACCGCCGGTCAGACCTCACTTTCACGATGGACTTCAGTATAGACAAGACCGAAAGCACATGGGGCGGACGAAAGATGAACGACAGCAAGTTTAACTTCGGAGTTGACAACACTGCCTTCATCCTGAGCGTCACCAACAGCAAAAAGCGCAGCGGACTGATCAGCTCGAACTTCGGTTTTGCCTACAACCGCATCAAAACCTACAACCGACGCCTGTACCTCAAGCAAGACGTCAGTTCGGCATCCATGACCGACTTTATGGCCCTGCATTCCAACAACAACCAGTATACCTCACCCGCCAACTTCACCTCCGCAGGCAGTTACGACCCCTACAACAACTCCAACATCAGCTGGCTTCAGATTATGTCCTACGAGGGCTACATGACCAACTTCGACACCCTGAGCAAGGAGTTCAGCTCACTGCTTGACGCCGGCGAGACCGTGCGCCCCACCTACTTCTCACACGAACGCGGCAACATGTCTGAGTTCAACTTCACCTGGGGCGGCACCATCAGCAACATCGCCTACCTCGGCTTCGGACTGAACCTGCGCAGCTTGGACTACACGCTCGAATCGACCTATGCAGAGAGTTTCGAGAAAGGAGGCTCCTTCAGCCTGAACAACTACTACTCCGTCGACGGAGTAGGTCTGAACCTGAGTGCCGGCGTGATTATACAACCGGCCGATTTCCTGCGCATCGGTGCCTCCATCCAAACCCCGACGTGGTGGACACTCGAAGACAAGAACTACGGCAGCCTGAACTACCGCGACATCGACTTCGACGGCACAGCCTACAGCGGCACCCAGTCATCACCCGTCAACGGCGATGGCTACAAGTATGACCTGAACACGCCCTTCAAGACCAACTTCGGACTGGCAGCCATCATCGGCAAGCAGGCCGTCATCAGCGCCGAATACGAGTTCAGCAACTACAGAGGCATGAAGTACAAAGACGCCAACGACCCCGTCGCCTTCACAGAAGCCAACGAAGGCATCAAGGACATCGCACAAAACATGCACGCCATCAAAATCGGCGCCGAATACAAGCCCGTCGACGAATTCGCAATCCGACTCGGCTACGCCTACCAGACCGCCCCGACCAAAGATGACGCCATGCGCTGGATCCGCTGGAACACCACCCGCACCGACACCGAATACAGCGTCTGGAAAGGCACACAGTACTTCAGTGCCGGCATCGGCTACCGCGGCAACATCTTCTATGCCGACCTTGCCTACCAGTATCGCATGGGCATGGAAGACTTCTACAGCTTCTCCAACGCCACCTACAACGACGGCAACGCATCGTGGTCGACGTTCGAAAACCTCGACGGTAACTCCGCCTGCACGCCCGCCCGTATCCACGACAACCGTCACAACATAGTCGCCACCATCGGGCTGCGCTTCTGACGACATACAATCCAGACCGGAAGGCCGGAAAGAAACCCCATCGACGGGCGGCATGCAAGAACAGGCAT
>JAFUXZ010000248.1 GCA_017470795.1 Paludibacteraceae bacterium | reverse complement strand
GATTGTACTGCTGATGCCGCTTTTTGCCTATCTGGCCTTTGGCTGGAGTCCGGCGATGCTGATTCTGCTGCCGGGGCTTCTGCTGGCATGGCGCGTCGTGCATGCCTCCGGGGCGGCATACAACCGCTGTCTGCTATACGCAGGACTGTCTAACCTGTTGTATGTTCTGCTCGCTCTGCTGAGCCTTTGAGCAGTCTGTCGGTCGGCGCATCCGGAGCTTGAATGCAGATGAGTCCGAAAGGCTTACTGCAACCCGATGCCGGTGGCTTGAAGCATCCGTGTCAGATGATAAGATTACAGCCGGTGGGTGTTGTTTCGCCGCATGTCTTCCTGTTGCTCATGGCTGTCAGCAAATATGTTCCTTACGGCTTCTTTAAGAGCAAATCCGGCGTGTAAATCAAGGCAGAAACTATATGGACGTAGCGTCGGCATCAGCGTTCAGAACGGTGAAGCCTGCATGACGGCTCTTGCTGTAGGCGTTGTGGATTTGTGATGTTTCAGGGGGCTTTCCTACCTTTCCGGCGGCAATCTGTCGATTGATGGGGCGCCTGATTTGCGAATATGAACCGCTGTTGTTACTTTCGTGCTGTGTCAAGTCGGCAGTCGGCCGTTGAGATGTTCTGACAGCCTGATTGTCGGCATATATAGTAGTAACAATCAAAATCTGATTATCTTATGAAAAACAGTTCTAAAATGTGGATGTGCCTCGGTGGTCTGGCACTGGTGGTACTTGGCGTACTCTGTATTGCTAATCCGGATGACGCACTTATTTCTTTGTCATGGGCTTTTGGTCTGACTCTTGTCATTGCCGGTTGCGGCACCTTTGGCACATGGGCAACGCTGCGTGCAGTCAATCCTTATAGCGGCATGACCTTCCTTGCTGCCCTTCTGCAGGTGTTCCTCGGTGTGGCAATAATCGTCAATCCGCTTCCTCTGGCTGTCTCACTGCCTCTTGTATTCGCCTTCTGGGTTTTCTACGAGGGTCTGAATCTGCTGCTTGACTCACTTAACTACAAAAAGCTCGGCTTCAGCAAGTGGTGGGTGCTCTGCCTGTTGGGTGCACTGGTCCTGATTGCAGGCATATACAGCTTCTTCTTCAATCCTGCTGCCTCTGCCAAGACAATCGCATGGTTCATCGGTCTTGGCATCATCGCTGACGGTATCGGTAATTGGGTCAAGATTGCTGCCTACAACAAGATTGAAAAGAAGCTTACCAAAGTAGCAGACCGTCTGCATCAGCTATTTGACATAGAAGATGCAGATGCAGAAGAAGTCAGATAAGGACGCAACACGCATAACCGCTCTCTCTCCGTCGACAGCCTCCCGCAGAAGGCTGTCGACGTCTGTTTTTGAAGCGGTTCGAGCATCAGCTGTTTATGCAGGCCGTTCGTCCGCTGTCGTCCGGCGCATATCAGGCAGGAAGCGTCAGTCTGTACACTTCTGTGGGATGCTTACACTGCGTGCATGCATGCAGTGTGAAGTGCTGTGCGCGGTCATAGTCAATAACGCTATGCAAGCCATAACCGATGCAGGCAATGCTTTCTGCATCGGCTGTGTTGATAACAGGAGTGCTGATTCAGTCATACAGCCGTCCGTAGTCTGGATATAGCCCGGTGAACGATATGCCGGGCGGGGTTGACGTTCCGTGTAAATGCCCTCCTTGCCGGCAGGTCATGAGTACGGTTTGTTTATATTTGCACAATTTGTATTACATTTGCATTCAGTATTGATACAACTTCTTTACCACTAAAAATCTAACATCCATTCATTAACTCTATATTCAAATCATTATGAAAAAAATGAGACTGGCAACACTGTTTGCCGCAGCCGCTCTTATGGTGGCATCGTTCACGTCCTGTAACGAGAAAGATCCGACAGCCCTGATACTGGAAGATGCAACGACATCAACAATCTGTGGCTATGCGACTTATAAGTACAACTCGCGGACGAAGTCGGGCATACTGGAACTCGTTCCGACCAACACACAGGTAACGGTTGAGACTGTCAATCTTGATAAAGATGGCAACGAGATTGTGGCCAAGCAGGTCGTAAAGGTCAATGCCAGCGGATACTACAAGGCAAACCTGGCCATTCCGGTAGGCAAGAGTGCAACCGTTCGTCTGTATGTCAGCATGGAGAGTGAGAACTATTCTGCCCCGCTTGATGGCGGAACAGCACAGATGGTCCTCACGCAATTCTATGGTACGGCAACGGCCACAGTGCACAGCGGCGAAAACTACGTGTGCAACGTGCAGGCCACTCCCAAGGGTGTGCTTGAAGATGCATTCTATGGCGATGCAGAAGGCAAATGATGTATAACCTGCTGAAGATCTGACACTATGAAGTTATGTAAAATCATGATGCTCGGCATGTCACTCTGTGTCGGCATCAGTCTTTCGGCTCAAGAAGAGGGCGCGAAGACATATG
>JAFUXZ010000247.1 GCA_017470795.1 Paludibacteraceae bacterium | reverse complement strand
GCGGTGTGACAGGCCACGAAGCCTGCCGTCTCGGTCCGGAGGCGACTTTGGCCAAGGGTCACGGGTTGAAAGCCCGCTTGCAGGGCAGCACTGACCTCCTGTTCGTCGAAGTCGCCCTCAGGGCCAATCAGAATGACCACACTGCCTCCGCGCCTGATGGCAGCGAAGAGGGGTGTGCGCTCATCCTCACGGCAGTGGGCGATGAAGCGCTGCTGTTCTTTCGCATCGATGATCAGGCGGTCGAGTGGCGTGAGCGGGTCGAGTAGGGGGATGCGTGTTTTCAGGCTCTGCATGGCGGCGGAGACGACAATCTTTTGTAGCCGTTCGGTTTTGAGCGCCCGCCGCTCGGAGCGGTTGCATAGCAGGGGTGTGATACGGTCGACGCCAATCTCAACACACTTTTCCACCATCCATTCCAGCCGGTCGATGTTCTTCGTCGGTGCGATGGCGATGCGTATACTGAAAGGACGCTCGGGCTGCAGTTCTTGGTGCAGGATGCGCAGTTGGCAGTGTCTGGGGTGTGGGTTGAGGATCTCCGACTCGTAGAGCGTGCCGCGTCCGTCCGTGTGCCACACGTGGTCGCCTGCCTTCATCCGCAACACGCGGCATGCATGTTGTGACTCGGCCTCCGGGAGTTCGCTGACGGTGGCTATATCGGGGGTGTAGAAGAGGAACATCGGGTTTGCGGATGTGTTGGTTTATCTGCAAAACTCCGTAAGCAGCTGATCCATCTGCTTCTGCAGCTTCATCGCTTCATTGCGTGCGGCTTCGGCATAGTCCTGTCCGTCTGAGGCGTAAAGGATTCCCCGGCTGGAGTTCACCAGCAGCCCGCAGTGATTGTTCATGCCGTAGCGTGCCACGTCGTCCAGACTGCCGCCCTGTGCGCCCACTCCCGGTACGAGCAGGAAGTTGTCGGGCACGATGCGCCGCACGTCGGCCAGCATCATTGCCTGCGTGGCTCCTACGACATACATCAGGTTGTCGGGCGTCCCCCATTGGCGCGACGTCTGCAGCACGTGCTCAAACGTGCGCATGCCGCGTTCATCCTCCCTCATCTGGAAGTCGGCAGCCCCCTTGTTGCTCGTCAGCGCCAGCAATACCGTCCACCGTCCTTCATGTTCCAGAAACGGCATCACGCTGTCGGCTCCCATATATGGCGCCACTGTCACGGCATCGGCATCCAGGCCTTCAAAAGCCGCCTTGGCGTACATGCGTGCCGTATTGCCGATGTCGCCACGCTTTGCATCTGCAATGACGAACTGGTCAGGATAGTTGATACGGATGTACTGGATGGTCTGCTCGAGCAGCTCCATTCCGGCAGCGCCCATTGCCTCGTATAACGCCAGATTGGGCGTGTAGGCCACGCAGAGGTCGGCTGTGGCGTCGATAATAGCCTGATTGAACCGGAGCAGGGCGTCGTCAGCCTCGTCAAACAGATGTTCTGGAATCTTCTGTGCGTCTATATCCAGTCCGACGCACAGGAAACTGCGTTTACGGCAAATGTTGCCAAAGAGTTCTTCGCGTGTCATGTTGATGTCGTGTTATGTTGTCGCTGTCGATAAGTCAAAAACAGGTGCAGCTTCTGTCGTGTCTTCCGGTCAGGTGTTGCCTGTCAGTTGCTGCATGGCTTTTGCCGTGTGGCTTTCGGGGCAGGAGGTGACGAGCTGCTCGGGTGTTCCGCTGAAGACAATCTGCCCTCCGTTGTTCCCGCCCTCCGGACCGAGGTCGATGATGTAGTCAGCCTGTCGGATGACCTCTGTATTATGTTCGATGATCACGGCCGAGTTGCCGTGTGCTATCAGCTGGTTGATGGCTGCGAGCAGTTTGCGTATGTCATGATAGTGCAGTCCGGTGGTCGGCTCGTCAAAGATGAACAGTTTGGGCTGCGTTGATTCCTGCTGCAGGAAGTTGGCTAACTTGACGCGTTGACTCTCGCCTCCGGAGAGCGTGCTGCTGCTCTGTCCGAGCTGCACATATCCGATGCCGACGTCCTGAAGCGGCCTGAGGCGTTGCACGATGCGCTTCTCAACCGCTGTCTTGCCCTGCTCAAAGAACGCGATGGCCTCGTCGACCGTCATCTGCAGGACGTCATAGATCGACCGGCCGCGATACAGCACCTCCAGCACGTCGGCCTTGAAACGCCGGCCATGACAGTGCTCACACGTCATCACGATGTCGGCCATGAACTGCATAGGGATGGTGATGGTTCCCTCTCCCTCGCAGGCTTCGCAACGGCCGCCGTCGGTGTTAAACGAGAACGTGGCCGCGGTGTATCCCATCTGCTTCGAGAGCTGCTGGTCGGCAAAGAGCCGGCGGATTTCGTCATAGGCCTTGACGTATGTCACCGGATTGGAGCGCGTCGAGCGTCCTATGGGGTTCTGATCCACCAGCTCGACGTCCGTGATGCTGCTCAAGGATCCCTTGAGCTGTCCGAAGGAGCCGGTGTGCTCGGCCGTTCCTCCATAGTACTTCTTGAGGGCGGGGTAGAGAATCTGTCGAATCAGCGTTGACTTGCCGGAGCCGGATACGCCCGTCACGCAGCACAACACGCCCAGTGGGATGCGGGCGTCGATGTTCTTCAGGTTGTTCTCCGTTGCTCCGAGTATGTCGATGTAGTTGTTCCACGTGCGCCGGAACGCAGGGAGCGGCATGCGGTCCGTCCCGTTGAGATAGCGGAGCGTGTACGACCGGTCTGCCTGTGCCCTGATATCTTCCCGGTTCAGGTCGCCGACGGCGGCTTCAAGCACCACGTTTCCACCCTGCCTGCCTGCATCCGGCCCGATGTCTATCAGGTAGTCGGCTGCCCGCATGATCTCCTCGTCATGCTCCACCACGACTACCGTGTTGCCAAGATCACGCAGTTTGTGCAGCACGTTGATCAGCCGCTGCGTGTCGCGCGGATGAAGTCCGATGCTTGGCTCATCAAGGATGTACAGCGACCCTACGAGTGCCGATCCGACAGACTTGGCCAGATTGATGCGCTGGCTCTCTCCTCCTGACAGCGTGCTCGACAGGCGGTTGAGTGTCAGATATCCCAGTCCGACATCCTGCAGGTAGCGCAGGCGGCTCCCGATCTCGCGCAGCAGGCGGTCGGCGGTCTTCATGTCGACCGGGTCGACCTGCAGCTGACCGAACCACCGGGCCAGGTCGTCAATCGGCATGCCGACCAGCTCCGTGATGGTCTTGTCACCCACGCGGACGTAGGTAGCCTCACGCCGCAGGCGTCCTCCCAGACAGTCGGGACAGAGCGTCTTGCCTCGATAGCGTGAGAGCATCACGCGGTACTGAATCTTCTGATACTGCTCGTGTTCGAGCATCTTAAAGAAGTCGTTCAGCCCATGAAAGAAGGCATTGCCTGTCCAGATGACCTGCCGCTGCTCATCGGTCAGCTGGTAGTATGGCGTGTGTATCGGGAAGCCGAATTTGTCAGCGTTGAGTATCAGCTCTTTGTTCCACAGGCTCATCTTCTCGCCGTGCCAGCAGGCGATAGCTCCTTCGTAGATGCTGAGCGATTTGTCCGGCACAACCAGATCGGGGTCGATGCCGATGATGTTGCCGAATCCCTGACACGTCGGGCAGGCTCCAATGGGATTGTTGAAATCAAACAGATGCGTCGTGGGCAGTTCGAAGCGTATGCCGTCGGCTTCGAAGCGTATGCTGAAGTCCTGCTGGCTGACGGGGTCTGTCAGCAGTCGGACGGAGCATGCTCCGTTACCCTCAAAGAGTGCGGTCTGAACGGAGTCGGCCAAGCGGTTGGCTGTCTGTTGCTCACCGTCGCTGACCACCCGGTCGACCACAAGCTGCAGTTCGTCGGGCTTCAGCCGGTCGGCCACATCGATGAGGTCGGCCAGAGGCTTGACATCGCCGTCGGCCAGCACCCTTGAGAAGCCCTGACTCTGCCATGCCTCAAGCTGCTGCCGGAGCGTGCGTCCGTTCGTCAGTACGACCGGCGCAAGGAGCATCATCCGCAGACCGTGTGGCTGCGCCATGATATAGTCGACCACATCCTGCGGCTGGTGTTTCTGCACCTGCTGCCCGCTGACGGGCGAGTAGGTACGTCCGACGCGTGCAAAAAGCAGTTTGAGATAGTCGTAGATTTCGGTTGAGGTGCCTACCGTCGAGCGCGGGTTGCGTGTGGTCACTTTCTGCTCGATGGCTATTGCGGGCGGTATGCCGCGTATAAAGTCGACCTCGGGCTTCTTCATGCGCCCCAGAAACTGACGTGCGTATGCTGACAGGCTTTCCACGTAGCGCCGTTGTCCCTCAGCATAGAGGGTGTCAAAAGCCAGTGACGACTTGCCCGACCCGGACAAGCCTGTGATGACAGTCATCCGGTTGCGTGGGATGCGTACCTCCACGTTCTTCAGATTATTGACGCGTGCACCCTTGATGTGGATGCAGTAGCTGTCTGTCTGATGTGTGTCCGTCTGATGTTGGCTTTCTGCTGTCATGCGCTGTTATCGCTTTTCCATGTAGCGGATGAATGCTTCGTTGCACATCCGGCATCCGCCCGGGGTGGGGTATCGGCCTGAGAAGTACCAGTCGCCCTGATGGTTGGGTATGGCCTGATGCAGTCCGTCGATGGTCTGGTAGATGATCTGTATCGGGATTGTGATGCCTTCCGGCATGAGCAGTTGGGCAATCTTGGCTGATATCTGCTCGTCGGTGAAAGGTTCGTACAACTCGCTGACGTGGTTGACGGTCTGTCCGTCGCCGTTGCGGCTGTTCACGCATTTCTGATAGATGTCGTTCAGGCGCTGGAAGTGCCCCTGCTCTTCGGTCAGGGCAACGGCGGCCTTGAAGGCGATGAACTCGTCCAGACTGGCCATGTCGATGCCGTAGAAATCGGGATATCTGATTTGCGGGGCCGAAGAGAGGATGACGATTTTCTTGGGGTTCAGTCGTGCCAGCATGCGGATGATGCTCTGACGGAGCGTGGTGCCGCGTACGATGCTGTCGTCTATCACCACAAGGTTGTCTTCATGCGGTCGCAGGGTTCCGTACGTGACGTCATAGACGTGGGCGGCCATGTCGTTGCGCGTGTCCTGCTGGGTGATGAAGGTGCGCAGCTTGATGTCTTTCAGCGCCACCTTCTCCGTGTGTACGGTGTAGGCCAGCAGGTCTTCAATCTCCTGCTGCGTCAGGGAGTGTATGTGCTGGATCAGAAACTCGGCCTTCTCGTGGTTGATGTATTCGTTCAGTCCGTCAACCAGCCCGTTGTATGCCACCTCGGCAGTGTTCGGGATGAAGCTGATGACGGTATTCTTCAGGTCTCCATCAATAGCGTCAAGCACCTGCGGCACGAGATTGGCTCCGAGTTGCTTGCGTTCGCGGTAGATGTCGGCGTCACTGCCTCTGGAGAAGTAGATGCGCTCAAAGGAGCAGGGTGCGACGCAGGTCGGGGTGATGATCTGCTTCAGGCTCACGGCTCCTTCGGAGTTGACGATGAGTGCCTGTCCGGGGAGCAGCTCTTCAACCTGACTGACATCAAGATTCATGGCAGTCTGGATGACGGGACGTTCGGAGGCGACTACCACAGCCTCATCGTCGATATAGTAGAAGCATGGGCGGATGCCCCACGGGTCGCGGAGCGTAAACTGATCGCCACTGCCGGTCATGCCGCAGATGACGTAGCCGCCGTCCCACATCGGGGCGCACTCTGAGAGCACGCGTGCGATGTCGACCTTGCGCTCAATCTCGCGGGTCAGCTCCAGTCCGCGCAGTCCGCTTGCATAGAGCTGTTCGTAGATACGTTCGACCTCGCGGTCCAGTCTGTGTCCCAGCTGTTCGAGCAGGATGAAGGTGTCGGCCTGCTGGCGCGGGTGCTGCCCGCGGTCTGAGATGTGCTTGAAAATTTCCCGCACGTTGGTCAGGTTGAAGTTGCCGCAGAGCGTGAGAGTCTGTGTGCGGTAGTTGGACCGACGCATGAAGGGATGCACGAAACTCAATCCGAGTCGGCCCGTAGTGCTGTAGCGCAGATGTCCCATGTAAATCTGTCCGGCAAAGGGGACATGGTCGGTGCGCATCGGGTCACCCTGCTGTGAGGCAGCGATCTGCTTGCCGGCGGCCCCGAAGATGGTCTCGATGGCAGAGCTGCCCTCGGCGCGCTCGCGAAAGACGAACTCCTCGCCCGCCTGTGCGTCGAGCTTCACGCAGGCCATTCCGGCTCCCTCCTGCCCGCGGTTGTGCTGCTTCTCCATCAGCAGGTAGAGCTTGTCCAGACCGTACGCCCAGGTGCCATATTTACGGCGATAGTAGTCGAACGGCTTGCGCAGCCTGACCATGGCTATGCCGCACTCGTGTTTGAGCTCAAAACGTCTCAACTGACTGTCCGGTTCATGCTTCGGCATCATGTTTTTTGGGGGTTTGTTGGTTGAAACGACAAAGGTACAGATTTTTTTGCCGAAAGACGCAGTGTTGTAAAGAATCGTGCGGCAGTAAGACGGCAGCAGCCGTCATGCGGGCTTCGGCTGTGGGTGAAGATGCGGCCGGACGCGGGTCGGGCACCGCTTTTTTGGGGTTGAGGCAGGGGGAAAGATGACGTGTCGCCGTGGCCCCGGGAGGAGACGGTCAGGAGGCTTGACGGCCGGTTGTCGCCGCCGGCGGCACATCGGCGGATGCTTTCAGTCCGGCCGGCGCCACCGGCAGCGTGGCGGCATAAGGTCTGCGGCAGTCTGTCGCCGACGGCCGGGCATGAAGCGGAAAGAATGTGTCAGGTGGCCGCTGTCGGCTGCCGGTGGCGGAAAGGTTGGCTGTCGTCATATCCGGCAGACTTGAGTCGGAGGAAGCATCTGCTGTCACAGCCGCCGGGAGCGTCTTTGTCTTTGGGGCTGTCATGAATGCACGGTCCGCTGTCAGGCTGTCAACCGCTATTGTTACAGGACACACGACAAGCATGCTGTGCCGGGCCCAGTCGCTGCCCGACAGGCAGAACCGATTGACCTGCTGCCGGTTGAGCAACACCGTCTGCAAGACCCGACAGAACAGAAACCGCTCCCGATGTGAGATTGTCGGGAGCGGTTTGCTTTTATGAAGCATCAGAAGTGCGGACTGTCAGGGGTGCGGGTGACGATCGATGCGACTGTCTGCAGACCCGTCAGGCACCGGTCGGCCTGCATGCATGACGGGTCACCTGCCGTGGCGACTTACTGTCCGAGGAAGAGGAACTTGTGACCATCCTGAACGTAGATCTGCCCCTTCGTCAGGATACGTACCTGACGGCCATAGAGGTCGTAGACCGGGCGGCTACTGTCAGGCGTGGCGAGGATGACGTCGTATGCAGGCTCACTCAACGCGGTGCGCGCCTGACTGGACAGGATGCCGACAAGCGAAGAGGTGTAGCTGGTGATCAGGCTGTTCAGTCCGCTGATGAGGTCGTAGTTCTGATCGTCTGACGTGCTGAATGTCCACGTGATGTCGCCGCCCTGCATGCGTCCGGCACCGTATGCACCGGTAACGGTTGAGGGAACATCGGCCGTGGCGGTGACGGAGTAGGTGTACATCTTTGCCGGGTCGGTATCGAAGTTGTTGTACGTCGAACCACCGGATAGCGCGGCGTAAGTGCCGGGGACAACCTCGTCGCGCGTGGCAGCCTCATAGGCATCGAAGCTGGAGGCATTGTCCTTGTGCGTGATGTAACTGAAGCCGCCCGGACGCTCGGCAAAGAGGTTGCCATACGACTTGATCATTCCGCCGGCCTCACTGGAGAAAGTGGCGTTGGCAGTGCCGTTCTTGATGTCTGTGCCCTGCATCGAGGTGAGTATGGGCTTGGCGGTGCCGCGGAAGTAGTTGTTCTCGACAAAGACATTGCTGCCGGTCGTGGCACCGACACCATACTTGCTCACCCCATCGAAATAGTTGTTGTAGACATGAACCGTCATCTGACGAATGCGTGGGTGGCGGCTGTCGGAATGGTCAAACCAGTTGTGATGATAGCAGATGAAGTTCTCGCCGGTCTCACTTTTCATGCCGCACAATGATGTCTTGCCGGCATCAACGAAGTGATTGTATGCGAATGTCATCAGTTTGGAGTCGGCTTTGCAGTCGAGCGATCCGTCGCCCTTGATCTGGTCCTTGTCCTTGCCGGGCTGCCCGTAGAAGAAGTCGATATTGTGGACCCAGCAGTTGCTGTTGTCTGTGTCAAACGACAGCCCGTCGTCCATGAAACGCAGGAGAGCAAAGTTCCGGAATTCAACACCCTTGCTGTTGCGCGTCAGGAATCCGAAGCCCTTGACCGTGGCATCGTTGCCGACACCCTCGACAGTAATCGGCATCTCGCTGTCGGCCTTGCGTCCCTTGATCTGAAAACCCTCCTCTTTGCTGCCGATGGAGTCAAGATCGTCCTTCTCGATAGTCCCGATGATGCGGATGCACAGCGGCCGGGTCTCATAGCCCGAGCGGTAGGCATCGACGATGTGCTGCAGACCGGTATACATGGCCGTAGCTCCTTTGTTGGAGCGCGTGACCTCCATCTGGATAGTCTTGGCATTCTGGGCTGTGACATAGAGGATGTGTGCATCCTGTTTCAGCGTGCCGTCGGCATTGTATGCTCCGACAGACGTGTTGTTCATGTGCGCGAATCCGCTTCTGTCGTGTGCCCGGACTTCCAGCAAACCGGTCTCCATAGCCTGCAGCGGCAGTTCCTCACCATCAGCCACAGGGACGATGCGAATCCGGTACGAACCTGCCTTCAAACCCAGGACGTCCACCCGGCCATAGTAGCCATAGTCGCGCAGAAGCATCGAGTCGATGGGAGTGTACGTCACGTCATCAGACGTT
>JAFUXZ010000030.1 GCA_017470795.1 Paludibacteraceae bacterium | reverse complement strand
TGGAGCGAGTTGTTTCATCACGTGCTGCACCCGCTCTTCCTGCAAGACTTCCTGACGGGGCTGTATGACATGCAGGGCTACAAGGCGCAGGACGACATCACGCTTCTCGCTGCACATACGAAGCATCATCAGTTCGGGAAGAATCAGGTCGTCTTGCGTGCCGTCCGATAACTGATGAAGCAAGGATGTGGAGAGCATCGAGATACCGAGAGAGGGGGGATAGATGTTCCAATAGCGGTTGCATAGCATGAAAGGGACGGGACGCTCTGTAAGGGCATCCATAAGCATGTCGTTAGGTTGTGTCGGGTCCTTGGAGAGACACGTGCTTTGTTCGATTTTATTCGCTCCTTATTAAACCTTCGCATAAGAGCGATTATTGTCTGTCCCGGCTGCGATAAATACGTTCGCAAATTTTCATCCGACAGTTCAACTTTCTTGTTCATAAATAAACTTTGTGTTATAAAAAAAAATCCATATAATTGCATCGCAGTAGTAGTAGCAGTAGTAATAATTGCTACTACCATTACCGCGATTTACAGCGCAAAGGTAGCATTATTTATTGTATTATCCAAATTAACCCAAAGAAATAGTTTGTATTTATTTATATGTCCACTACAAATGAGCTACAAGACAACAAAAACCTCCACATCTTATTGGAGATGTACAACTATTTACGCAGAACTGGTAAGGTAACGAGTCAAAAACAACTATCACAAATGCTTGGAATGAATCAAAGCTCTATCTCGCAGGCTCTTAATGGCGTGGAAAGCTATACCACAGATAGTTTGCTCCAAAAAATCAACTACGCATTTGGAAACATCTTTAACAAACAATGGATTGAAACAGGTAAGGGCGAAATGCTTGCACGCACTATCATTAAAAACAATCATGTTAATGGAGATTTCTTGAACTACAGCAAAAAGACGACCTCACCAACCACAGAACAAATTACATTAGAGTTGGTGCAAGAACTACGGAATCAATTACACACAAAAGACGAACAGATAAAGGATTTACACGAGATTTTAAAATCTTACGCTCATAAATAATTAGCAATATCATGCCAGCGAATATCGAAAAAATCAGCATACGAGAGTTGATTATAGAACTCACAAAAGGCAATTATGCCCTACCTGAATTTCAACGAGACTATGAATGGAGAAATAATCGAGTCAAAAAATTTCTTATTTCATTGTACAAAGGTTATCCTTGTGGTACCTTTCTTCTATGGAAAACAACAAAGGATAAAAGCATAATGCGTTCTGACATCTTGCCAGAAAAGACAAACGAAGTCACACTTATTTTAGATGGTCAACAAAGAATGACATCCATCTACGGCATCATATATGGAACGCAGCCGAAACAATTTTGCAAAGATGCAGCGAACGTTTTTCCTGACTTTTGGTTCAATTTGTACACTGAAAAGATCGAAATATACAATAAAACAAAAATGGAAACGCCACAATCACGGTGGGTTAGCATTAGGCAAATCCTTGGATGGTGGATGAATCATGATATAGAAAACATATACGCATTATACAATAAATATAGTGATTCAGAAAAATATGACACGCCCATATATCACAAAAACATAAAACAGCTTATTTCAATACTTGAGTATGAATTCCCAACCTACACAATCGGAAAAGATACTGAATTAACAGATGTTATTGCAATTTTCGACAGAGTAAACACTGGTGGCAAGTCACTTAATGAAGCGGATATTGCCATTGCAAAGCTATGTGGAAAGTGGGACGATGCCCGGCGCGAACTCCTCAAAATCTGTACTTATAATGACACAACTGGAGCTGAACGCTATAAATTTGGATTAGACACAATGTTACGAATGGTTACCATTTTTACTACAGGGCAACCACGTTACAACAAGTACTTTGACATTATGAGTGAGAACATTACTGAATATGCAAATGCTTTACCAATATGCCAAAAATACTTGCGTAATTGTTTAGACAGTATCAGTCAGACACTTGGACTTGATAGTAATTTACCAGGAAACAATGTATTAGCCAGTCCAGCATCCTTAATGACGATGGTGTACTACCTAAAACTTCATCAAGGTTCAATAACTGCAACAGAATGGAGCAAACTATTATATTGGTATATCCAATCTTTTCTCATGTGCAGATATTCAAATAGCTTTATATTAAACATAGCCACTGATATAAAAACGCTGAATGAAAATAAGGGTATTGATGGACTCATAGATAATCTCATCAAGGACTATCATGGCGGCAACAAACAAGGATTAGTCGTTAAGGCCAATGATTTTACAGGCCAAGGAATGACTACATCACACTCTTATTCCTTGCTATACATGCTTACTCGTCATTATAAATCAAAAGACTTTGTGAAGGGCTATGACATTCAAAACGCTGTTATTTCCCCGAATGCACGAATTGAGGTTCACCACATTTTCCCACAAAGCATTTTACGAAGTCTTGAATACAAAAGGGAACAAATAGACACTATTGCAAATTATGCATTGATAACATCAGAAACGAATAAGGTCATATCTAACAAAGCCCCTAAAGACTATTTCCCTGAATATATAGAAACTATATCTACGCATTGGATACCAATTTCTGATGAGACACTTTGGGAATATGAAAACTACGAAAGATTTCTGACTGTTAGACGCGAGCTCCTTGCTGAAGCGGCTAATGAGTTATTACATTCATTAAATCCTGAACATCCAAAATCATTATGAACATTACTCAAGATGGTATAGACATTACTAATCGTTTTTTTCAAGCAATAGAAATCCTTCGTTCAGACAAGAGAATAAGAGGATTGCAAACCTTTACTCGGAAGCATAATTTGAATAGATGGAACATGGTAACACTTCGGAATGAGCCATCATCTCGTTATTTACAACCTGAGTGGATTGCATGGCTATGCAAAGACTACAACGTCTCACTTGATTGGATTATGATGGGATTTGGCAGCTTTTACGATTTTAGAAGTCAAAAATAAAAATCGCATGATAGCACATCGATACAATTGGCAGCTAAACAAAAGTAAAGGGAATATCCTTATCTTCCGAGTTTCATGGAATCGAGGAAAGTGCTCGTGCAAATTCTCGTCCCAGTATAAGGTAAATCCGAGCAAGTGGGTACAAGAAGCCCAAAGATGTAAGGCAAATTCATTTCACCCATACAATGTTAGTTCAACTGTTATTAACCGCCGCATAGACGAATACGAGAACATCGCCAATAGTATATTTAGCAAATTTTATGAAATCGGAGCAATTCCTACCGTAGACGAATTCAAACTATCATTTAACACGGCTACTGGGAGAATCCCACATGTAGATCAAAAAGAAAAAACTATTTGTGAATTATTTAACAAGTTTATATCTTCTTCATATATACAAAATAGTTGGGCTGAATCGACATTAAAAAAACATAGGACAATATACAAACATCTTCTCTCTTTCAACGAAAAATTAAGACTATGCGAATTCGACAAAGAACGGATGAAGGAACTGCATTCCTTTTTCATCAAAATGGAGTTCAACAACAGCTACATTGAACGTATTTTCAAAGTAATAAAACAATTCATAAAATGGGCTAAAGAAAACTATGGCTACAATGGCAATGCTGATACATATAGAATACGTAAGAAAAACGTAACCAACAATCCTATTGTGTACCTCAATTGGGATGAGTTGCAAAATCTGTACAATTCAACAATAACAAGTATTTATTTACAACACGTTAGAGACGTATTCTGCTTTTGTTGCTTTACGTCGTTGAGATACTCTGATGTGGCAAAATTACAACGAAGTGATATCACAGAAAGCCAAATCACAATAGTAACAAAGAAGACTTCTGAGTCCATTACCATCGAACTAAATAGCTATTCAAAAAGCATCTTGGACAAATACAAAGATATACAATTCAAAAACAACCTTGCCCTTCCCATAATCTCAAATCAAAAAATGAATATCTATCTTAAGCAACTTGCCAAAGAAAATGGTTTATGCACTAACATTAAAAGAGTCTACTATACAGGCAACAAAAGGCATGAAAAAACATATCAGAAATGGGAGTTAATTACTACACACTGCGGCAGGAGAACATTTATTGTCAACGCTTTATTTCTTGGTATTCCAGCAGAGGTCGTCATGAAATGGACAGGACATGCCGATTACACTGCCATGAGACCATATATACACATTGTCGACGAACTCAAATCTCGTGAAATGGAAAAATTCAACAGAAGATAATCATTCAAGTGGTACAGAAAGTGGTACAAAATTCAAAAAACGCAGACAAGTCAAACTGAAGATTTTATAACACAAAACATTCGCAGGCAACATTATATACAATATCATATAACTCATTAAAATCAACGGAAACATTATTAGTAGTCCCCTTAGCTCCACAGAAAATCTGTCTGAAAAGGCAAAAACACATGCGGCTCCGATGTGATATTGAGTTATCAATCGGAGCCGCATGCGTTTCGTTCAGATGACGCCGGCCGACAAGTGTTTCATCAGCAGGACATCCTTGTCAGAACAGGCCTTTCACAATGTAGTAAAGAATTGGGAAGAGCAGGGCCGGAAGCAGATTGAGGGTCTTGATTTTCCTGACCTCAAGCAGTCCGAGTCCGGAACAGAACAGCAGCACTCCCCCTACGATATTCAGCTCGGCTACCAGCCCCTCAGGCATGCTGTTGCGGAGCAGCAGAGCGGCCAGATATATAGCGCCATACCACACGATAATAGACACAGACGACAAGGCCATGCCGTAGCCATAAGTGGTAGCAAGCACCATGGCTGTGAAGAAATTGATAATGGCACACTGCTCCAAATAGGTGCTGTCACCGTATAAGACAAGATTGATTGGTCCTAAAATTGCCAATGCACCCACGCAGTAGATTAACATGGCTGTCACGAGCCCGTGGAGCATCTCCGTGCCGCCGACATGATCGGCAAGCCGTGAAGAACGGCCGTCAATATCAATCCACTCACCAATCAGACCGCCAAGAGCTAGACTGACAATGAACAGTACAGGGGCTTCGCTTTGAGACATGAAGCGAATCACGGCATTCAGTCCCACACTCACAGCAACCAGGCCGAGTACCATAAAAAGCACCTGCTTATATCGATCTGTCATCCGACGGCCCAGCGCACCCCCAATGACAGATCCTGCTATGACGGACACAAAAATGAGAAGTATGTATGACATGGTATAAGACTTGCGTCAGATTATGCCGCAAAAATACGCAAGTTCGACGAATCGACAAACAGATAACGATTTTATTATTGCCACAAAGCCGCTTATAGCATAGGATAGACCTACCTGCAACAGGCCAAAGCATGCACTTCTGTTTCAAATTGTCAACTGATATCTCCCCAGTTAACAATCTGCTGCTTGATTCGCTGAAGTTGTCTCACAAAAATCTGATTATGCAGAGCCGACAAGTCCGAATCGAGTTCTAATATAGCCTCTGCCGTGCGGCGTGCCAGCTCAACAAGCTGCCCGTCCGTTGAGAGGTTGGCAATCTTCAGGTCAAAAGGCAAGCCGCTCTGCAATGTTCCCTCCATATCACCGGGACCACGCATGCGCATGTCTGCCTCTGCTATCTCGAATCCATCTGTCGAACGCACCATGATATCCATCCGCTTACGCGTGTCACGCGACAATTTTACCCCTGTAAGCAGGATGCAGTAGCTTTGCTCTGCGCCACGCCCCACCCGACCACGGAGCTGGTGCAATGTTGACAACCCGAAACGTTCGGCATTTTCTATCACCATCACTGACGCATTAGGAACATTCACCCCAACCTCTATTACGGTAGTCGCCACCATGATACGCGTCTTCCCCTCTGCAAACTTCCGCATCTGCTCGTCCTTCTCTGCCGACTTCTGCCGCCCATGCACGATGCTTGCCGGATAGGAAGGGAAATGTAGACGCACATACTCATAGCCCTGTTCTACATTGGCCAGTTCGAGTTTCGGATTATCAAGAATCAGCGGATAGACGATATAGACCTGATGACCATCGCGCAACTGCTGAAGCAGAAAGCGATCAACTGCATCACGTTGACTTATGTATCTGTGATAGGTCTGTATCGGTTTGCGACCGGGAGGCAATTCGTCTATCACCGAAACATGCAGATCGCCATATACCGTCATGGCTAACGTCCGAGGTATCGGTGTTGCCGTCATAACCAATATATGAGGCGAACGCCTGTTCTTCTTCCACAACTTGGCGCGCTGTGCTACACCAAACCGATGCTGCTCATCAATGATTGCAAGTCCCAAATTGGCAAACTGCACATTGTCTTCAATCAACGCATGCGTACCTATCAGAATATGCAACGTGCCGTCAGTCAACGCTCTATGAATTTCATCACGGTGACGTTTGGGAGTTGAGCCCGTCAACAAATCTATATGCAGGTTCATCCCCTGCGTCATACTGCGCAGTGACTCCAGATGTTGTGTTGCCAGAATCTCGGTCGGAGCCATGATAGCCGTCTGAAATCCATTGTCTGCCGCAATCAAGGCACACAATAGGGCAACAAGTGTTTTCCCAGAGCCGACATCTCCCTGTAACAGACGATTCATCTGACGTCCGCTCTTCATGTCTTCATAGATCTCACGTACCACACGCTTCTGCGCACCCGTCAGGGGGAACGGCAGTTGGTTAAAATAGAAATTGTTGAAGAAGTCGCCCACATGAGGCATCTTGTATCCCTCTACCCCCTGATTGCGCTGATGAGCCTGACGGAGTATCTGAAGTTCAAGATAGAACAATTCCTCAAACTTCAGGCGCTCACGAGCCTTGCGCAGACTATGCGCATCTGCCGGAAAATGGATGTTACAATAAGCCTGCGTGCGGCTCATCAGATGAAGAGGCTCTGTGAGACTGGACGGAAGCGTCTCCGGTATTCCCTGACGCACCTGCGCAATCAGTCCGGACATAATCTTTCGAACAGCCTTTGAATTCAGACTCCCGCTCTTCATCTGTTCAGACGTGTTGTAGTAAGGCTCAAGTCCGAGATACTTCTGCTGGTTAAAGCGCTCCAATGGCTCTACATCAGGATGGGTAAAATTGTAATGCCCACTAAAAACCGACGGTTTCCCGAACAGCACATAATCCGTGTTAAGTTGCAGATTTTTAGTAACATATTCCGTTCCCTTAAACCAAACCACCTCTATAGTCTGCTCTCCATCCGAAAACATTCCGACAAGCCTCGCACCTCGTCCTTCTCCAACACGCGAGAATTGTACAAAGCGCCCCTTGATTTGAACAAAAGTCTGTTCGTCATCAATATCACAGATGCGGCTGAAACGCGTACGGTCGACGTATCTGTACGGATATAATTGCAGCAAGTCCTCTGCCGTCCGGATTCCGAAGGCTTTGTTCAGGAGCTCTGCACGCTTGGGGCCCACTCCCGGCACATATTTTATGTCCTGTGTCTCGAGATCCACAACGTGCTACTTTGTTCTGAAGATTGCCTGAGCAACGAGCATGTCGTCTGGGTGAGTAATTTTGATGTTACACTGCTCGCCCGTGACAAGCGTAATGCTTCCGCCTGCCGCTTCAACCACACTGGCGTCATCGGTAAAGACAGGAGAATAAGGAAGACGATAGGCATGCTTTAAGATATCAGCAGGAAAGGCCTGAGGGGTCTGAACCAGCCTCAAGTGAGAGCGATCGACAGGGTAACTTACCTCACCCTCCAGCTGCCGGACGCTATCGGTCAGTTCTACTACCGGGACAACACAACGCCGGCTATTGGCCGCTTCATTTATACAACGCCGAATCAACTGCTGACTCACCAAAGGGCGAACGCCATCATGTACCACCACGACAGCCTGCTTCGTATCCGGAACAAGGGATAAGGCATTTTTAACAGACTCAAAACGGTTTGCACCACCGCTTACGACATGGTGAGGCAAGGTAAAAGCGTGTTTCTCACACAGCCGCTGCCAGTAAGTATGCTGGTCTTCCGGCAGCACCACAATGTAGTGCGCTTCCTGGGCATACTTCACAAAGGCATCAATCGTACGCATCAAGATGGGGCGACTGTGCAAATACAAAAACTGCTTGGGAATTACGCCCCCCATACGCGTCCCACGCCCTCCGGCAACAATGATGATATAAATATCCACAATAAAAAAATGGTATAATAAGCTCTATTGCCTGTCCGAGTCTTCCGAACGCTTCTGGGCATGACGAACGCCATTACGACGATGGCGTCCCGAAGATTTTACAAAAGTTTTAGCACCCTCTCCCGAGTTGTCACAAGTGAGATTGCATGAAACAATATCACGCACTAATATGTCCTTTGAACGCTCCGGGGTTTTATACAGACGATCCAACGCTTCAAAGAATAGACGCATCTGTTCCGTCTCACCTTTTATGAAATCACTCGTACCATGATGCTCAACACGCTGAATCACATCTATAATACGCAAACGATCGGATGCTGACGACGGTTGATACGCCTTGATACGCCGGTCCGGATTAAAGACCTCTATCAAAACATGCGACTCCACCAGACGCTCAAGCAGATGATTTGTCAGTCTAATTGGCAGATGATTGTCATTGGCCATCTGTTGTGCTGTCAGAGGAGTTCCCGATTGCTCAAAACGTTGCACAACCAGATATGTTAAAAACAGCATCAGACGGTCTTTATAATATCTGCTGATATGCTTCGTGTCCGTTTCATACTCAAAGTTCTGTACATTCTGCGAAGCGTAACAGATTTCGGCTCCTAAAAGGACAATCAGACACGAAATCTGTATAAACATCAGCAATAACGGAATTGCTGCAAAACTTCCATATACGACATTATATCGCGACAAATATACCTGCCCCCAAATATAGAGTTGTTGAAAGACCATAAAGGCTGTTCCCGCCAACACTCCGGAGATAATGCCGTTGGGCAGTTTAACGTGTGTATTAGGAATTACAACATATAGCACCGTGAACATTATCCACGCCAACACATACGGAATCAACCGGAGAAGCAGCTTCACTATTGGAGCCACCGTGCTCATAAACGCACTTCCTACCAAAGTATGATTCAAATATATACTAAAACCACTCGAGGCAATCAAAAGTAGCGGAAGTAACAAAAGAACAGCAAAGTAGGTAGTAAACTGTTTCACATACGAGCGCGACTTTTTCACCTGCCAAATCGAGTTGAATGCCACTTCTATCTGATGAAAGAAAGCGTATACCGCCCATATCAATACAAAAACACCGATACCGACAAAGACACCACCTTGGGCCGTCTGCAGATACCGTTCAACAAAATCCATAATGGTATCCACTAACTCATACTGACCGATTATGGACTGCTGTAATGCATTGCGTATCATGGACTCAAAGCCGAACCCCTTACCCAAAGCAACGAACAATGCCAGTATTGGGATGACAGCGAACATTACGCTATAGGTCAAAGCAGACGCACGTACATTCAGTTCGTCATCAATGTACCCGCGAACCGCCAGTGTGATGGTCTTGATCAAATCGTAGACGAAACGTCTCCCGCGTGATAGCTCTGCTCCTGTAATACGCCATATATCATAGCGTACAAACTGATAGACCCGGACAATAAAGTTTGTTATTGAATGCCAAGTTTTCGTTATGTCTGCCTTACGACTCACGATTGATATTTGATTTGCGATATGGCATAAAGAAAAAAACAGCAAGCCTATAAGCCGGGTTCTGTGCTCCCATAAGAATGGGGTGTCTGCCATCAATCTGCGGCGTATGTCACCATACGTCTGTAGCGATCTACCCTCCAACTCGAGCGAGTAACTCTCATACGTTGGTTTACATGATCTTGCAACCCACATAACGCACGGCTATGAGAGTCACCTCTCACACCGGTAAGCTCTTACCTTACCTTCTCACCCTTACCATATCACTTCACTGACATGGCGGTTATTTTCTTCTGCGTTATTCGACCGTTGCCGACCGCTTGCCGTTAACAAGTGTGGTACTCTGTGTTGCCCGGACTTTCCTCAATCGGGTATGCCCGACTGCGACAGACCGGCCTGCTGTTTTCTGTTTGTTATGCTTTTTCTTTCTTGGCCCGCATTGATGCGTACACAAAATATGCGCACAGGCATATATATGCTGCCAGACTCACCCATTCGGCTCCTGCAGAATCAGCCCATGCCTTCTGATACAGATCTACTCCAGCAAACTTCAATGCTGCACTAACGACTCCCATAAGGGCGCCACCGGCGATGAATCCTGAAGCGAGCAGAGTTCCCTTATCTTTACGTGCATCATTGAGTGATGCATCTTTCGATCGCGTGCTCACATACCAACTGATTGCACCACCCACGAGCAACGGGGCATTTAATTCTAACGGGATGAACATTCCCAGTGCGAAAGCCAAAGCCGGGACTCCACACATTGTCAACACGATGGACAATAAAGCCCCGATACCATAGAGTATCCACGGAGCACCTGCCCCTGACATCAGAGGTTCAATGACAGCAGCCATGGCATTAGCCTGCGGAGCAACCAAGGCTCCGTCACCCGTAAAGCCATAGGTCTTGTTAAGAATCATTATGACTCCCCCAACGGTCGCTGCAGAAACCAATGTGCCAAGGAATTTCCACGACTCCTGCTTTGCCGGTGTCGTTCCAAGCCAGTAGCCAATCTTCAGGTCAGTAATAAATCCTCCTGCCATACTGAGAGCCGTGCATACAACACCTCCCATCACGAGAGCCGCAACCATACCTGCTGTTCCTTTCAGTCCGACAGCGACCATGACAACCGAGCTCAATATCAGCGTCATCAGCGTCATGCCAGAGACGGGGTTACTCCCTACGATAGCAATGGCGTTAGCAGCAACTGTAGTAAACAGGAATGCTATAATTCCGACGACCAGGATGCCCACTATGGCATGAAGCAAATTATGGACAACGCCGAAATAGAAGAATACAAAGGTTGCCAGAAGAGCCAGTATTACACCGACAGCGATAATCTTCATCGGGAGGTCTCTTTGAGTGCGGGGAACATCATTGCTCTGTGCTGATTTTCCCTTAAGCTCCTTGCCGGCCAGTCCGACAGCACTTTTGATGATGCCCCATGAGCGGACGATTCCGATGATACCGGCCATTGCGATTCCTCCGATACCGATATGACGGGCGAAGTCCTTGAAGATATCCTCAGCCGCCATTCCCGCCATTGTTTCATCAACGTATACAGGGTTAATCAGCTGTAATACGGCATCAGAAAAAAGAGGCAGCAAAGGAACGATCACGAACCACACCAATGCCGACCCTGCACATATAATTGCAGCATATTTGAGGCCTACGATATAGCCTAATCCAAGCACAGCCGCTCCTGTATTGAGTTTGAAAACCAGTTTGGCTTTTTCGGCGAGCATTGCTCCTCCCGGTATCACGCGTGAAGTGAAAGTCTCGGCCCATGAGCCGAATGTTGCCACGACAAAATCAAAGAGCCCCCCGACAAGTCCTGCAATCAGTAGTGGCTTGGCCTGACTGCCTCCCTTTTCTCCTGAAACGAGTACTTGAGTGGTCGCCGTTGCCTCGGGGAATGGATATTTGCCGTGCATGTCACTCACGAAGTACTTGCGGAACGGAATCATGAACAGAATTCCCAGCACGCCGCCCAACAATGAAGCGAGAAAGACTTGAACAAAGCTGACCGATATGTCCGGATATTTAGCCTGCAGAATATATAATGCAGGGAGTGTAAATATGGCTCCTGCCACAATTACTCCCGAACTTGCACCTATGGACTGGATAATCACATTCTCTCCCAAAGCCCCTTTGCGCTTTGTTGCACTTGAAAGACCAACCGCAATTATGGCAATCGGTATGGCAGCTTCAAACACCTGCCCTACTTTCAATCCCAGATAGGCTGCTGCAGCAGAAAACAGAACTGCCATCAGCAGGCCGACAAGCACGGAATATGTATTGACTTCCGGATAGGTCTTTTGAGGAGACATCACGGGGTCGTAGGTCTCGCCGGGTTTCAACTCCCTGTTTGCATTTTCGGGCAAACTCACATTTTTGTTTTTCTCCATAAGTATGCTTTTCTAAATGATGTGCGCTCGCTTTATATCCTATTCAAACGAACGTGCAAAGGTAGGCATTTTGTTTGGGATGAATCAGTAATGGAAACTGCTGCCTCCCACAAATTCGCGCAAAAGTGATGTCGGTGGGATGTCACGTTCCGGTATTGATACGAAATAGGACAGGAATTTCAGCAGACGAT
>JAFUXZ010000246.1 GCA_017470795.1 Paludibacteraceae bacterium | reverse complement strand
TTCAGCTCGCGATGTTCGTCCTTCGTTCTGACCTGAACGACGTCGCCTTCCTGCCCGCCGAAGGTGTTGTACGAGATGTTGTCGGTCGTAAATTTCTGCTTGGGCTGCGGATGTTGTGCCGGATAGCCGATCACGATCATGTTGAGCGGGACGATGTGTTCCGGCAGGTTGAGCTGCCTGCTGATGGCTTCGCAGCGTTCCTGTCCCGGATAGGCTCCGGTCCAGACGGCTCCGAGTCCCTGTGCGTGTGCTGCGAGCAGGATGTTCTCGGTGGCTGCCGAGGCGTCCTGTACCCAGTATTCACGCGCCACGCCGTCGAGGGCCTTGGTCATGTCGCCGCAGACGATGATTGCGAGCGGAGCCTGACGCAGCATTGAGGCGTTCGGATTGGCCATGGAGAGTGCGTCGAGCTGTTCTCTCTGCGTCACGACCACGAAGTGCCACGGCTGCCGGTTGACGGCCGTCGGGGCGGCCATGCCGGCACGCAGGAGCTGTTCGATCTTGGTGTCTTCGACGGTCTGGTCGGTGAAGGCACGCACGGAGGTGCGCGTCATGATGTTGTCGAGCACGACGGCGGCCGTGTCGGCCGGCTGTTGGTCTTGTCCGGAGGTACGCGGGCAGACCAGCATGATGCAGGCTCCTGTCAGGGCGAGGAGGAGCAGCACGATGAGCAGATGGGTTGATTTCATAGATGATGTTGTTATGATTGCTTACTGATGTTCTGTTTTGCAGGAGGGGTGAGCAACTGCATCAGCAGTCCTGTCGGACACAGGAAGCGGCAGTAGGGTCGCGGCACGAAGACTGACAGCACCACCGTCAGCGCGGCGGCGGCAAGCATCCACACGGATGCGGAGCGGATGAAGAAGGCTGCAAAGAGCTCATAGTCCATCCACGCAAACCACCCACCGAGCAGGGCAGACGCCATCAGAGCGACAAACAGCAGCTGACGCAGCAGGGTCAGCACCCTTGTGAGGCGGTCGCTGAGGCGGAGTTTGCGGTGCGGGTTGCACAGCCCTGCGAGCTCCTGCAACGAGCCGAGGGGACACAGGTGGGCGCAGTAGTGCCCCTGATGTCCGAGCAGCGGATAGACGAAGGCCACAAAGAGCAGCACGACGGTGGTCAGGCCGCTGAGCAGGCTGATTCCGCCGGAGGCTATGCCGACAAGCAAGGTGTAGCTGATGAAGGAGCCGGTCCAGAGTCCGAGCACGATGACGTTGAGCAGCAGCAGCACGATGCGCACCGGGCGCCGGTGCACCCACAGGGGCAGCAGGGCTCCCAGCAGCGCCACGACGAGGGCTGCCAGCAGGGGCCACGACCAGGAGGACGAGGACTCGTCGGCGGCCTGCACGTCGGCATAGTGCGTCAGCGCGCGACGCAGGTTGGCAATCACGGCTCTCGACGAGTAGGTTGCGCCTGAGACAGCGTCGACCTCAATGGCAGCTGCCTGCGACAGCGGCAGGCCGTTCCACCGGTCGAGCAGACCGGCCGAGACGACGCGGTTGAAAAACTGGGGTGTCTCCACATTGGGCAGCGCCTCGACTGCGATGACCGTGTCATGACGCACGACCACCTCCAGCGGCACCGCACCGGCATAGCCGCTGATGTCGGCCCCGATCCGGGTGGTGTTGATGCGTATCGTGCCGTCGGCAGCCTGCGTGACAGCGTCGTCGGTCACGATGACGGTCTGTGTCGGCGTCGGCTGTTCTGCACCAATCTGATGCCCCCACAGCCGGCTGTCACGCCGGATGGCCATCACGGCTATGGTCAGCATCAGACCCACGAGGGCGAGGAGTTGAAAAACGATTTTTCGGTTCATTGTCTATCAGTTTTTTTGCGTCGCGACGATGCGGCTCCGCAGTTCGTCGGTCAGCAGTTCGGCCAGTTCGGCATAGGGAATGAGCGCCTCGGGCTGTCCGTCTGCGTAAGGGGCTGTCTCATAACGCTCGTATGCAAACAGGACTCCGTCGGCCTGCAGCGAGGGTTCGTGCACCGGCATGACGGTCGGGCGGACGTGCTCCGGACGGATGTGCCGGCCGATCAGCGTGAGGAGCCTGCTCTCGAGCGTGTCAGAGGGGGTGAAGATCAGGCTGAGACGCAGCGGCTGCCCCGTCAGGCGGTCGAAGCTGACGCAGAAGTTGTTCTCCAGCCCGTGCGCTCCGCACAGGTCGACACTCATGGAGTCGGTGTAGTTGACCACGTAGTCGGTCTGACAGGTCAGGCTCAGGCGGTGTCGGTAGCGCGCCACGCAGTCGCCCACGCCCATCTCCTGCATAAAGCGGAGCAGGGAGTCGGCAGCGGCGCTGATCTGCTGCGAGGCGGCGAGGCTGTCGGTGAGCGAGCACGCACCGTCTGTGAGGCGCATCACGATCCATGCACGGAGGCTGTCGGCAAGCTGGGGCTCACCGCCGGACGGCCAGTCGGCCATCAGCTGCACCTGTCCCCAGTCGTCGCGCACGATGTCGAGGGGGTGCGTCGTCAGCTGCGGCCTGCCTGCCGGCGAAGCACTGCACTGACGCCAGAGTCCGGCGACGGCGGCGCACACCACCACGAGGAGCGCCACCGCTGCCCACGTGGCCAAAAGCCGATGATCTGCGTGTTTCTGCTGCATAACTGAACGGTCGGGAGCGAAAAGCCCGAAGTTGTGCAAATATACGACAAAAAACAGGGGCTATCAAGTCCCCTGCTCCGTCAGGGGCTCACCGCCGCCAGCTCCCGTGCCTGCAGGCCTTCGCTCCGGGCGCAGCCGCGGGGCGTGCCGGTCAGGAGGGCTGAGGGACGGATGCGGCAGACAGCCGATGGGCCGACGGCAGACTGACGGACAGCAGAGCCGCTGATGAGCAGCGCGGCATGATGCTCCGGTACGGGCAGAACAGCCGGCGACAGACGGCGGGAAGCACTGCCTGCACCCGGCATCTGCAGCGCAGGGCGGCTGACCGATGACTGACGCACGCCGACGGCAGGCTGCCGGCAGCAGTACACCCTGAGGCTGCCGATACGCATCGGCCGGCACTCCCGACGGACGGCAGCAACGCAGCACGCGGCGGCACAACAGGCGGCAGCATGCGTCAAAAGTATTATCTTTGTGGCACATAACAACACACACGACCGAACGATGAAACGCCTTATCAGCCTGATGCTTGCACTGACCGCCCTGACCCTGCAGGCACAACAGCGACCCATGACGGGCTACGTCGCCGACCTGGCCGACGGACGCTACCGCAACCCGATTATCTACGCCGACTACAGCGACCCGGACGTCATCAGGGTCGGCGATGTGTTCTACATGACCTCCTCGAGTTTCAACTGCATACCGGGGCTGCAGATCCTGACGTCGCACGACCTCGTCAACTGGACCATCAGCGGTGCTGCCCTGCCCCATGGGGCTCCCGGACAGAGGCACACCGGCGGTGTTCCGCAACATGGCAATCAGGTCTGGGCGCCCTCTGTGAGGTGGCACGACGGGCGTTTCTACATCTTCTACGGCGATCCCGACCGCGGCATCTATCAGCTGCATGCCGACGATGCCCTCGGCCGCTGGTCTGACCCGGTGCTCGTGATGCCCGGCAAGGGACTGATAGACCCCACGCCGCTGTGGGACGACGACGGACGCTGCTACCTCGTGCATGCACTTGCAGGCAGCCGGGCAGGACTGAAGAGCGTGCTGCTGATGGCCGAGCTGGACGCTGAGGCCGAGCATGTCATCACCCCGAGCCGCATCATCTTCGACGGACATGAACAACACCCCACCTGCGAGGGACCGAAGCTGTACAAGCGCAACGGATACTACTACATCTTCACCCCGGCCGGAGGCGTGTCGACAGGATGGCAGCTCGTGTTGCGCAGTAAGAACATCTACGGCCCGTATGAGACACACGTGGCACTCCGGCAGGACAGCACCGACATCAACGGACCGCATCAGGGAGCATGGGTGCAGACGCAGACCGGCGAAGACTGGTTTGTGCACTTTCAGGACATCGGAGCCGTAGGACGCATCGTGCACCTGCAGCCCATGAGCTGGCACAACGACTGGCCCGTGATTGGCGACGACGCTGACGGCGACGGCTGCGGCAGCCCCGTGGCGAGCTTCCGCAAACCCGACGTCGGACGCACATGGCCGATTCAGATTCCACAGACCTCCGACCGCTTCGACTCCTCCACGCTTGGCCTGCAGTGGCAATGGCAGGCAGCACCGCAGCCGACATGGTACGGATGCGATGCCGCCGCCGGACACCTGCGCCTCTACAGCCAGTCCCTCGGCAGCTCCACGAAGGACAACTGCCGCCAGCTGTGGAACGCCTCCAACCTGCTCCTGCAGAAAATATCCGCACCCGACTACACCGCCATCGCCAAAGTGCGGTTCACACCCTGCCCCCGACCGACAGGCGAGCGCGCAGGGCTCGTGGTGATGGGGCGCGACTACGCAGGCCTGATCTTCCATCAGGACTCAACGGGCAGCATCACGCTCTCACAAATCAGCTGTCAGAAAGCCGACCGCTGCGGACAGGAGACCACCCACGCCATCATGCAGGTCGAACGCAGCCAGACCCTATGGCTCCGCGTACGCGTGCGCACCACCCTCAAGGCACACACACGCCCTGCCACCATCGACGACTACCGCACCGAGTGTACCTTCAGCTACAGCCTCGACGGAAAGACCTTCTATGAGGTTGACGCCCCCTTTGAGGCACGGGAAGGACTGTGGATCGGAGCCAAAGTAGGCCTTTTCTGCACCAAAGACAAAGTAATCAACGATTCCGGCTGGCTCGACGTGCTGGACTTCAGCGTCGAAGCCTCATAGCCTCACACACCCCCACCCCGCCCTGCATCCGATGCGCCAGCCCGCACACCACACGCCCGCCGACGCACCGGATTTTTCTTGATACGCATTGACGCATCGCCCCGTTGCACAGAACTTCTCTTGATAATCACTGACGCATTTTTCTGACGCATCGGCTCTCGTCATATACTTGTCAACGCACCTTTCCGACGCACTGCTCTTCTCTTAATACCCGTTGATGCATCTTTCTGACGCACCAGCTCTCGTCATATACTTGTCAACGCACCTCCTTGACATACCGCTCCTCTCTGGATATTCACTGACGCACCACCCTGACGCACCCATCCGACATCACAACTAACACCCGACGCCTGCTGATACACCACTCCTGCCCGGATACGCACAGACGCACCTCAACGACACACCGGTCTTCTCTTGATACGCACAAATACACCTCTCCGACGCATCGGCCATCACCACAGGATAAGGAAAAAAGAAAACCCCGGACGGAAAAACCAGAAACCGTCCGGGGAACGTTTTGAATCGGACAGCAGAACCCGCTGCCCGATCCAACCCAATTATATCTTAGTTGAGAACCTGGATCTTGTCGATGCAGATACCGGCATT
>JAFUXZ010000245.1 GCA_017470795.1 Paludibacteraceae bacterium | reverse complement strand
GCTCAGAAGCGCATGAACGGCGGTGCAAAGAAGGAAGAGAAAGCCAATGTAGAACCCGCTCAGACCGAATCGGCTGAAACGAAAGAAGAAAAGGAGGATTAAACCATGGCACAGAACCAAGAAGTACGTTATCTGACTCCGCAGACGAAAGATATCAAGAAGAAAAAATACTGCCGCTTCAAAAAGCTGGGCATCAAGTACGTTGACTACAAAGACCCAGAATTCCTGAAGAAGTTCCTCAACGAGCAAGGCAAAATCCTGCCGCGCCGTATCACTGGAACATCGCTCAAGTTCCAACGCAAGGTCGCTCAAGCCGTTAAGCGTGCGCGCCACTTGGCATTACTTCCATACGTAACCGACATGATGAAATAAGGAGGACTCACAATGGAGATTATTTTGAAACAAGACGTGGCCAACCTTGGCTACAAGGACGATATCGTAAAGGTAAAAGACGGATATGGACGCAACTATCTGTTGCCGCAGCATCTGGCAGTAATCGCTACCCCGTCAGCCAAGAAACAGTTGGAAGAAGAGTTGCGCCAACGCGCTCACAAACTGGCCAAGATTAAAGCAGACGCCGAAGCACAGGCTGCAACGCTGAAAGATGTAACCCTGAGCATCGCCGTCAAGGTTGGTGAGAAGAATCAGGTTTACGGATCTGTTGGAGCAGCACAAATCGCTGAAGCCCTCGCCGCCAAAGGCTTTGAAATCGATCGCAAGATTATCAGCGTTCCGAGCGTAAAGACCCTTGGACAACACGTGGCAACGGTTCGCTTCCACAAGGAAGTCAGCGTAGAAGTTCCATTTGAAGTTATAGCCGAACAGGCTGCTGCTGCCGAATAAAAATAAAACAGAACATAATTCATCAACAGATATGAAACAAGGAATTCATCCCGATAATTACCGCGTGGTCGTATTCAAAGACATGAGCAATGGCGATCAATTCTTCACCCGCTCAACAGTCAACACCAAAGACACGATTGAAATTGACGGTGAGACATACCCCTTGGTAAAGCTTGAAATCTCAAGTTCGTCACACCCATTCTACACCGGTAAGTCCAAGCTCGTCGATACCGCCGGACGCGTCGACAAGTTCATGAGCCGCTACGGCAATCGCCACAAGAAATAAGACAAGACAAACATTGTCATAGACTTTTTCACTCGGCACCTTGTTCATTTGAGAATAAGGTGCCCCTTTTTCGTACCTTTGCAGCAGCGGCAAAGTCTGTACGCTCATCCGTTGCAGAAATCTGCACACAGACACACACCGTCCTCAGAATCAGTCACGTAAGCCCGTACGACAGACATGACAAACCAACGGCTACAGATGGCATACGACTACGCGGTGTACACACATCGCAACATCTTCCTGACCGGGAAAGCCGGCACGGGAAAGACGACCCTCCTGCATCACCTGAAAGATCAATGCAGGAAACGCATCGTTGTAGTCGCACCCACCGGTGTTGCCGCCATCAATGCCGGGGGCGTCACCATACACAGCTTCTTCCAGATTGCACCCGGACTACACCTGCCCGACAACAAAGTCAACCGCAACAGGCAAAACCAACTTTCCAAAGCAAAACTCAAGACCATCCGCAGTATAGACTTGCTGATTATCGACGAGATATCTATGGTGCGATGCGACTTACTTGACGAGATTGATGCCACACTGCGCCGGGTGAGACATGACCAACGACCATTTGCGGGGATACAGATGCTGCTCATCGGTGACATGCAGCAACTCGCACCCGTCACGTCGGAAACCGACTGGGAGCTATTGAGGCCATACTATCGGACGCCGTACTTCTTCAGCAGCACGGCCCTCATGAAGACCGACTACGTAACAATCGAGCTGGACACCGTTTTCCGTCAGCAAGACGAGGACTTCGTTGATATCCTCAACCACGTACGGGACAATACGCTCAGCGCGCAGATGCTTCTGAAACTAAACGCACGCTATAACCCGACCTTCAATCCCCCTGACAAAGACCACTACATCACCCTCACCACGCACAATCATCAGGCGGCAGGCATCAACAGCATAAAACTCGAAAGCCTGAAGGCTCCATCAGTCATCTTTGAAGCCCGGATAGAAGGAGACTTCCCTGCCACATCCTACCCCAACGATGCCTCCCTGAAACTGAAAGTAGGCACACAGGTTATGTTCTGCAAGAACGACCCGGACATAGAGCGCCGTTTCTATAACGGAAAGATTGGGACAATCGAAGGCATTGACGAATACGACCAGCGG
>JAFUXZ010000029.1 GCA_017470795.1 Paludibacteraceae bacterium | reverse complement strand
GCCCGACACGGGCAGCGATGCCATCCATGCCTCGCGCTGTGCGCTCTGTGTGTCCATATAGCGGAGCAGGTCAACGAGTATGCCGGCCGATATCCCGTCTTTGGGCGACAGTCCTGAGCCGTCGAAGATGAAGGCTGTGCTCACCGAGGGGATTCGTTTTTCCCAGAAGGCCTGCACGTAGGCTGCCGACTGCTCGAGGGTGGCAGGTTTGCCGTTGAGTGTGCCCAGATAGCGGAAGAGATGTTCGGCAAGCATGTTGTTGCTGTGCAGGTTGGTCTGTGCGATGATCTCGCGTAGCGGGGGTGACTGGTGGGTGAAGAGTGTGGTGCGCTTTGTGCCGTCGGCCTGCAGCGTGTAGCGCCCGGAGCCTTCGACGCTGATGCCGGCGGTGCGCAGCTGTCTGATCCAGTCGTTGGCAAGCATGAGTCCGGGGTTGGGCAGGTCGCCTTTGATGACGATGCTGCCCCTGTTGGGACGCACGTAGCCGCTCAGGGTGCGGCTGTTGACGAGAGGCTGGCCGCGCAGGTAGATGTCGGTCTGGGCTATCCGGCCGGTGCAGAGCGAGCGGTTGTCGATGATGAGGCTGTCGAGCTGGGGCGTCATTTCCATCACGCGTAGCGGAGTGCCTTCACCCCCGGCATAGAGGCGGAGCGTGACGGTGTTGTCCTTGTACGACAGGGGGTAGATGCCCGGTCCGTAGTAGCTGCCGATGTCTTCCCACAGCCACTGCGGGTTCAGCTCGTCGCCGCAGAAGGCCGACAGGTCGGCCACGATGTCGCCTTTGACGGTCTTCACACCGATTTGCCGCAGTTGCTGCTGCCATTCGAGGAGCATGCGCTCAGTGTGGAAGGTGGATGAGCAGAGCGTGGGGTCGCCTGTGCCGCGGATGTAGATGTTGCCGTTCAGCACGCCGTTGGGGCTGACGGTCCCGTCTGTCTCCACGTAGGTCGTGAAGCGGAAGTCGGCCCCGAGGCTTTCCAGAGCGGTAGCCGTGGTGAGGAGTTTCATCGTTGAGGCCGGCGGGGTGATGTTCTGCGACCTGTATTGGGCCACGGTCTCACCGGTCCTGCTGTCTGTCACGAGCAGGCTGATGTTGGCTGTGCGCATGCCCGGCCTGTCGCAGAAGTCGTCGACGGGGGCTGCGCTGATGACGGCCGCCGTGAGGAGGAGCAGCAGGGGCAGCAGGGTGTTTCGGATGGGCATGACGGGGTTATTTCTTCATTGCACTGACAATCTGTCCGACGTACTGATAGTGCATTCCGGCGTCGAAGTTGCGGTAGAATTCTGACGGAATCTCGCGCATGCCTTCTGTGTCGAACGGTGCGACATACATCAGGCGGCATTCGATCACCATGTCGGCCTCTGTGTAGTAGGGCGTGCCGTTTTCGGTATAGGCAGTATGGAGTCCGCATGCTGCGGCCTTGTCGCCGTCGCGTCCGCTGTTGCGTCCCATGTAGAGCAGCATGTCGTCGTAGGAGTCGTCAAAGTGCATCACGCAGAAGTAGTCTGAGCGGTCGAGCATCTGCTTCGTGTAGCGTGCTTCGGCCACGTAGACGGTCAGCATGTTGTTGCGCCACAGTTTGCCGAACCCACCCCAGCCGATGGTCATGGCATTGCTCTGTTCGCGGTTGCCTGCCGACAGGAGCATGCCGCTCCCCGAGAGCATCTTGAAGG
>JAFUXZ010000244.1 GCA_017470795.1 Paludibacteraceae bacterium | reverse complement strand
CTTCAACATCTTTGGCGTTCTGTGGGTGCTGTGTATCTACAAGCCGTTCATCAACATGGTCTGCGGCATGGTAGACGTTGATCCTCTACACATTGACCCCACGCGCCTGCCTGTCGTACTGGCAGCATTCCATACGGCTTTCAACCTGTGCAACACATCAATTCTGATCTGGTTCATCCCGCAAATAGAACAACTTGTCACATGGGTTATCAAGCCCAAGAAATCGACTGTACTCGATGATGAAGAGTTCCGTCTCCGATTCATCTCCGGAGGACTGATGTCAACCTCCGAATTGTCTATCCTCCAGGCATGGAAAGAAATCAGCGTATTCGGTCAGCGCACGCACCGCATGTTCGATTTTGTCCAACAACTCTATAAACTGGAAGACGAACAGGAGTTTGTCAAGCTATACAGCAGAATTGAAAAATACGAGAACATCTGCGACCGGTTGGAAGTCGAGATTGGCAACTACCTGAACAGCGTCTCCGATGGCCGGCTGTCCGACCGATCAAAACGCCAGCTGCACGCCATGCTGCGTATCGTGAGCGAGTTAGAATCGGTTGGTGACGGCAACTACAACCTCGCACGACTGATTAAGCACAAGTTTGACGGGCAGGTCAAATTCACGCCCTACATGGACGACAACATCCGCATGATGTTTGGCCTGGTAGAGAACAGCATCTACCAAATGACACTGACACTCAGCACCGACGGTATCACAACGGCCGAGAACTTAAACAAGGCGCACAACATCGAAAACGAGATCAACAACTTCCGCAACCAGCTCAAACAGCAGAACACCATCAACATAAGCGAGAAAACATACGACTATCAGACGGCTATTGCCTACATGGACATCATCTCCGAATGCGAGAAAACCGGCGACTACGTCATCAACGTACAGGAAGCCGTCGGAGCCTCTGCAGGCATTAGTTACACCAAAAGTTGAACACACTGCCGAGCCCTCTGAACATGAAAATCGTCACACGTATCATACTGCTCCTGCTGCTGAGCATTCCCCTCACCCTCAATGCATCAGACGTGCGCATTCTTCTGCATGGAGGAAGTGTAGTTCAAGGACAGATTGTTGTGCAGACTGATGACGTCATCATTGTGCAGGATCATCAGGGGAGGCGTTATCAGTTCTTACGCAACCAGGTAGAAGACATAACTGAAGTACAGGCAGAAGCCGTATCAATCGCTGATACAAGCCAGGCCCAACCGTCAAACGTCGTACTATACGTTCAGGCATCAGCCGCCCTCTGCCACACCGTAGTCCGCCCCACCTCACCCGCATTTGGTGTCGATCTCATGGTCGGTCATAACGACCTGCTCCACCGACGGATTTTCGTTGGGGGCGGAATCGGATATGAAAACATAATTCTTGGCGAATCAAGCAACTGGCAAATGCTTCGGCTGCTTGCAGCTGCACGAATGCCGCTATTCACAACTCCGTCGCCTCCATTCGCAGGGCTGCAGGCCGGATATGGATGGGCTGTCGGATCACGCCCGCATCAGGTTTCCGGAGGAGTAACGGCAGCTTTTGACTTGGGTTGGCAGTGGCGGTTCAGCCAACGCAGCAGTTTGTATGTCAGCATTTTCTGCGACATGCAGCAATATCAATCCAACAAGGCAGAAACAAGCATTGATCAGAACGTTTACACATATTCTGCACATCGGACAGCGGCAACAGGCGGATTGCGTATCGGAATCCAATTATAGCGGCACAAGCCCGATGAACTCACGGTGCATCACTGCGCGCCGGCTGCTGATGCTCGTCGTTCTCATCAG
>JAFUXZ010000243.1 GCA_017470795.1 Paludibacteraceae bacterium | reverse complement strand
GGCCAGTGCCGTTCCGACAACTGTTGCGGGATAATGCAGATTACAAGGAAGGCTGACAGCGGTTCCGCAGCCCATCAGCACGAGTACCATCGTGCCAAACATTTCGGCTAAGTACTTTTTCATACGCTTTGTTTGTTGGTTTGAGTTAGGTGTTTATGGTTTGAATAAGATAGGCAAATGTAGCATTTTAGTCCGCAAGGGCTTTCGATACATCGCTAAACGTCTCCGAGCATCCGGTGGGTAAGCCCTTTGCGGGGTCGCGGCAAACCGATTTCCGGCGGAGAAAGTCCCTTGTGGGAGCATGTCGAGCTGACTTCCGGCGGAGAAAGTCCCTTTTTGGGAGTACGCCAAGCCGATTTCCAGCGGAGAAAGTCCCTTTTGGAAGTACGTCGAGCCGACTTCCGGCAGCGGAAGTCCCTTGTGGGGGCATGTCGAGCCGATTTCCGGCGGAGAAAGTCCGTTGCGAGGTCGTGGGTGACAGGCAAATGTAGCATTTTAATTTTGTGCTGGCAACTGAATGTGTTGCAGAGCATTTATGCCGGATGCATGTCAGGCGTGGCTGTACTTGGTTCTCACGAGGTCGTATGAGTTGCGTGTGAGTGTCTTGAGCACATGCTCGTCGGCCGTGTGTGCGTCAATGCCAATCCAGTGCTTTGCCGACATGTTGTATGGCTTGCCGACGAACGGATATTGTTCTTTCAGCCGGCCAATGTCTTCGGGGCGGCATTTGAGCGTTATGATGCTGTAGTTGTCGGTGTCAAAGAAGGTAAAGATGTGCTGATGCACGTAGAACGCAAGCACTCCTGCGGCATGTCGGAAGGCGGCAAACGGGAGCCGCTCCTCGACATCTGTGCCGAGCGACAGGCAGTAGTCTCTGTATGCTTCGATGTTCATGCCCTGATGCTTGCGTTCCGTACACTCTGCCGGGGCGTCTGACCGGCGGTTTCGGTCTTTGTGGTCATTGTGACATGAACGTGTGCAGCCCGTCTGTTCTGATGCCTGACCGGCGGTTTCGGCCTTTGTGATTATTGTGACATGAGGTGCACAGTCCGTCTGTCCTGATGCCTGACCGAGAGGCTCTGTCTTTGCGGATGGGTGTGCTTAGTCGCTCTGTCAGTCTTCAAAATCGTCGAATCCCTTGCCGTAGACTCCGCGCACCATGCTTTATGATACGAAGGCGTTCTTGTCAATGCGCCTGATGAGCTTGAATATCTTGGCCGACTCGTTCTTGCGTGCCAGTACGGTGACAACCTTTATCGGGGCTTTGGAGTACCATCCGGTACCGTCGAGCAGGGTCACGCCGCGCTTCATCTCGCTGTTGATGGCATTGGCAATGTCTTCATACTTGGTGGAGAAGATGAAGAACTGGACTGACTGACGCATGCCGTTCATTACCATGTCGACGGTGTAGCTTGACACGGTCATCATTACCAATCCGTAGATGATGGGGTAGAAGTGGTGATTGTTCTCCGGCAGGAAGTAACTGGAGCAGATGATTAGTACGTCGCAATAGAACAGTGAGCGTCCGAGCGAGATGTGTCGGTACTTGTTGACCACCATGGCCATGATGTCTGTCCCGCCCGATGTCCCGTTGTTGATGAACACGATGCCTATGCCCAGACCGCACAGCAGACCGCCGATGAAGCTCGCCATGAAGTCCTCACCGTCGGGGATGATGGCGTTGACGGCGTTGTCGGCATATTCAGGTATTATGGCAAGCCATAGCGTGAGCGATGCTACGCCGAAGATGCTCCTGAAGCATGTGCGCCATCCCAGAGTCTTGACCGCCACAACCAGCAGTATGAAGTTGACCGTTCCGAAGGCAAGGGCTATCGGTATGGCGCCGTTTGTTGCATACTGGATGATGGCAGACAGACCGGTGGCTCCACCGCCTACGATGTGATGCGGCAGCAGGATAAACTTCCACGATATGGCGTAAATGAGCAGTCCGATGCATATCATGACATGCTCGCGCAGTATCTTCCAGCTGCTGTCTTTGATGTTGATGCTGTTTACGGTCTTTGCAATGTTGTTCATTGTCGGTTTTGTCTTTTCAGACGTTGAGCGTTTTGTGTGTTGATGAGTTAGTGGATGACAGCGGGGTCAGAGCACGATGTTGACAATCTTGCCCGGTACGACGATGACTTTCTTCGGTTGTTGCCCCTGCGTGTATTTGTGTGTCTGCTCGTCAGCCAGAACGGCGGCCTCGACGGCTGCTTTGTCGGCGGTGGCAGGCAGTTCGAGCATGAAGCGCATCTTCCCGTTGATCTGAACCGGATACTTGACGCTGTTTTCAGTCAGGTATTTCTCGTCATGTTCCGGCCATTGTGCGTCGCATATCGTTGTTTCGTGCCCCAGCCGATGCCATAGTTCCTCTGCGATATGGGGTGCGTATGGGGCGATGGCAATGAGAAGCGGCTCCAGGATGGCGCGCTTGTGGCATTTGAGCTGTTGCAGCTCGCTTTGACAGATCATGAAAGCCGGAATAGACGTGTTGAACGAGAAGTGCTCGATGTCGTAGGTCACTTTCTTCAGCGTCTTATGCAGCGTCTTGAGCTCTTCGGCCGTCGGCTGTCCTTCGTCAATCTGGTCATACAAAGCCCAGAACCGGCGCAGGAAGCGGTGTACACCGTCAATGCCGTTGGTGTCCCATGGTTTGGACTGCTCGAGCGGACCGAGGAACATCTCGTACAGACGGAGTGTGTCAGCACCATAACGGTCGACGATATCGTCGGGATTGACGACGTTGAACATCGATTTGGACATCTTCTCAACGGCCCATCCGCAGATGTACTTACCGTCTTCAAGTATGAACTCCGCATGCTCGTACTCCGGCATCCAGCGCCGGAAAGCATCAATGTCCAGCTGGTCATTGCTTACGATGTTGACGTCGACGTGTATGGGTTGGGTCTGATATTGGTCTTTCAGCCCCGCACTGACGTAGGTGTTCGTGCCGACGATGCGATATACAAAGTTGCTCCGCCCCTGTATCATGCCCTGGTTGATGAGTTTCCTGAAAGGCTCGTCCTGACAAATCAGATGCAGGTCGTAGAGGAATTTGTTCCAAAATCGGCTGTATATCAGATGGCCGGTGGCATGCTCCGTGCCTCCGATGTACAAATCGACCTGTTGCCAGTATTGGTTGGCCTCCGGGCTGACGAGTTGCTGCCGGTTGGTCGGATCCATATAGCGCAGGTAGTAGGCCGACGACCCGGCAAAGCCCGGCATCGTGCACAGTTCGAGCGGGAACACCGTCTGATGGTCAATCAGTGAGTTGTCAACCACCTGCTGTTGCTGCTCGTCCCAAGCCCACTGCGTGGCGTTGCCCAATGGCGGCTCGCCGCTCTCGGTGGGCTTGAATTGGGTGACTTCGGGCAGCCTGACAGGAAGGCACTCGGTCGGGATGGTGTAGGGCATACCGTCTTTGTAGTACACGGGGAACGGCTCGCCCCAGTAGCGCTGACGGCTGAAGATGGCGTCACGCAGGCGGTAGTTGACCTTGACGCGCCCCAGACCATTGGCTTTGACGTAGTCTTTTGTGGCCTGAATAGCCTGCTTGACTGTAAGGCCGTTGAGGTTGAGCGCGCATTGCGCTGCCAGTTCGGCGCGTGGCGAGTTGCAGACGATGCCTTCTTTGGCGTCATAACTCTGCTCTGATACGTCGCAGCCCTCTATCAGCGGAATAATCGGCAGATTGAAGTGCTTGGCGAAGGCGTAGTCGCGGCTGTCTTGTGCCGGGACGGCCATGAAGGCGCCGGTGCCATATCCGGCAAGGACGTAGTCGGAGATCCAGATAGGCACATCCTGTCCCGTGAGCGGATTGACGGCGTATGAGCCGGAGAAGACGCCCGTGACCTGACGGTCGGCAATGCGTTCGCGCTCGGTGCGGCGTTTGGTCTGTTCGAGATAGGCCTTGACATCGGCTTCTTGTCCGGCTGTCGTGAGTTGGCCGACGAGTTCGCTCTCGGGTGCAAGCACCATGAAACTGACGCCAAACATTGTGTCGGCCCGTGTGGTGAAGATGGTGAAGTGCTTGTCGGAATCTTTGACCTGAAATTCAATCTCGGCTCCTTCTGACCGCCCGATCCAGTTGCGCTGCGTCTCTTTGAGCGATTCTGTCCAGTCGATTCTGTCCAGTCCGTCAAGCAGCCGCTGTGCGTATGCTGATACGCGCAGGCTCCACTGGCGCATCACGCGCTGCTCCACCGGGTGCCCTCCGCGCACGCTGAGTCCTTCGCTTACCTCGTCGTTGGCCAGCACCGTACCCAGCGCCGGACACCAGTTGACTTTCGTGTCAGCCAGATAGGCAATGCGGTAGTTCATCAGCACTTGCTGTTGCTGCGTGTTGCTCATGGCGTTCCATGCCTCAGGTGTGAAGCTGAGCTCTTCGGTACATGCGGCATCAACTCCCTCGCTGCCGTGTTGCGCAAAATGGGCTACAAGGTCACTGATGGGGCGTGCGCTTTGGCTGTGGTTGTCGTAATAGTGTGCAAACATCTGGCAGAACGCCCATTGGGTCCAGTGATAGTAGTCGGGGTCGCAGGTGCGCACTTCACGGCTCCAGTCGTAGCAGAAGCCTATCTTTTCCAGTTGCTCGCAGTAGCGCCTGATGTTTTTCTCGGTCGTCACGGCCGGATGCTGTCCGGTCTGGATGGCATATTGTTCGGCCGGCAGTCCGTAGGCGTCAAACCCCATCGGGTGCAGCACGTTGAAGCCCTGAAGGCGTTTGTAGCGGCTGTAGATGTCGCTTGCGATGTATCCCAGCGGGTGTCCTACATGCAGACCGGCTCCCGAAGGGTAGGGGAACATGTCCAGAACGTAGTATTTCGGCTTGTTGCTTTGGTTGCTCACTTTGTAGACCGACTGTTCAGCCCACTGCTGATGCCAGCGTTGTTCAATCTCCTTGAAGTTGTAGTCCATATTGATTGTGTAATGTGTTTCTTGCGGTTGTCAGGCTATCCGGCGGACAGACAGCACAACAATCTGCAAAAGTACAATTATTTGTTGAGTTATCATGCGGTCGGGACGGATATGGGCCGCGCTCCTGACGTGGTGATGATGCGCGGTGCGGCAGCGGTCGGCCTATCGGCGTCAGGCAGTGTCAGATTCTACTTCTTGAACACGAGGAACACTGCTGCCACGATGAGAACAAAAGCCAGGTAGTGGTTCCAGTGAAGTTGCTCGTTCTTGAACATCAGGGCGGAGAAGATGGTGAAGATAATCAGCGAGATCGCTTCCTGAATCACCTTGAGCTGCACCAGCGTGAACGGCCCTCCCGTGCCGACGAAGCCGATGCGGTTGGCCGGAACCATGACGCAATACTCGAGGAAAGCGATGCCCCAACTGAACACAATCACGGCAAACAGCGGCCAGTCGGCAAACCACTTGAATTCACGCAACTTCAACTGACCATACCATGCAAAGGTCATGAATACATTGCTCACCAAGAGCAGCAAGACCGTGTAGATTG
>JAFUXZ010000242.1 GCA_017470795.1 Paludibacteraceae bacterium | reverse complement strand
CGGGAATGTTCTGCAGATTGGGATTGCTCGAACTGAGTCGTCCGGTGGAGGTGACGGTCTGGTTGTATGACGTGTGTATCTTGCCAGTCTGCGGACTAATCAGTGCCGGCAGAGCATCGATATACGTGCTGAGCAACTTCTTGACGGCCCGATATTCGAGAATGTCATCCACTATCGGATGCCGTCCGCGCAGGGCTTCAAGGGTCTCCTCATTGGTCACGTACTGTCCGGACTTGGTTTTCTTGGCTTTCGGGTCGAGGTGAAGCGTCTCGAAAAGGATTGCCCCGACCTGCCGCGGTGAGTTGACATTAAACGGCTGTCCTGCCGATGCCTGTATCTTCTGCTCCAGTTCGTTCATCTGCGCTGTCAGCTGGTCGGACGACTGTCGAAGTGCCTGCGTATCAATGCGCACACCGTTGCGCTCCATGTCTGCAAGCACCTGTACGAGTGGCATCTCGACGTTGCTGAAAAGGTCTGTGAGCTGCCGCTGTTCGAGTTCGGGCAGGAAGTGCAGGTAGAGTCGAAAGGTAATGTCTGCATCTTCGCAGGCATAGTCGCGCAGACGCTCACGGGGCACCTTGCGCAAATCGGCCTGACTGCCACGCGGCCCGACAAGGTCTTCGTAGTGGATAGTCTGATAGTTAAGATACACCTCGGCCAGGTAGTCCATGTTGTGGCGCAGTTCGGGCTGGAGCAGATAGTGTGCTATCATGGTGTCGAAGCAGGAGCCTTGCAGGCGGATGCCGTAGCGGCTCAGAACGAGGATGTCATACTTCATGTTCTGACCTACCTTGACGATGTCGGGGTTCTCGAGCAGCGGACGCAACCGCTCTGCCCATCGGCGGCACTGGTCAAAGTCTTCCGGGGCGTATGCAAACCAGGCCTGCCCCGAAGAGCAACAGAACGAGACGCCTATCAGGTCGGCCTGCAACGGGTCAATGCCGGTCGTCTCGGTGTCAAAACACACGACGCGCTGGGCTGCAAGCCTGCTGATGAGGGCATCCAGCTGATCGTCCCCGATGAGTTGATAATCGGTCTTGGACGGGTCGTGCTGCTCAAAGGTTGTCTCCACGCTGTCGAACAAGGTCTGCTGCAGCGGTGCTCCCGCAGCGTCAGCAACAGGACTGAACAGGTCAGGCTGAGTGAACAGGTCGGGCTGTGCTGCAGGGGTCTGCTGCGCCGTCGGCTGCGCAGTGAGCCGCTGCACAAAGGTCCTGAACTCCAACTCCGTATACAGCCGGATTAGTTCCTGTGTGTCAGGCTGCTGCAGCAACATGCTGTCCGGATCAATCCGCACGGGAACATCCGTACGGATGGTGGTAAGAAACTTACTGAAGCGGATGTCGTCGGCATGCGCAACAATCTTCTGCTGTAATGCGCCCTTAATCTGATCCGTATTGCGGAGCATGTTCTCGACCGAGTCAAATTGTCCGATAAGTTTGACGGCCGTCTTTTCGCCTACGCCCGGACACCCGGGGACATTGTCGGCCGCATCGCCCATCAGGGCCAGCAGATCAATGACCTGCGCAGTGGTGCGGATGCCGTATTTCTGACACACTTCCTGCGGACCCATCTTGTCGAATCCGCCACTGTGGCGCGGGCGATACATCCACAGGCCGTCCTGCACCAGCTGGCCATAGTCCTTGTCGGGAGTGACCATGTAGACTTCCATGCCCATCTCGTGCGCCTGAACGGCAAGCGTGCCGATTACATCATCGGCTTCGAAGCCGTCGACCTGCAGGATGGGAATCCGCATGGCACTGATAATCTGCTTAATCAGCGGAACGGACCTGCGTATGTCTTCAGGTGTCTGCTCCCGTTGCGCCTTGTAGGCCGGATAGGCCTCATGGCGAAAAGTCGGTCCCGAGGGGTCGAAGGCGATGCCGATATGCGTGGGGGCGATGCGCCGAATCACGTCGTCAAGTGAGTTGACAAAGCCAAAGACGGCCGACGTGTTCAGTCCCTGTGAGTTAATGCGCGGATTCTTGATAAAGGCATAGTATGCCCGGTAAATCATGGCATAGGCGTCAATGAGCAGGAGTGACATAGGACAAGTGTAATTGTTAGACCGGCCTCGCAGCATGCTGCACGAGGTGTTTATCGAATCAGAGTATATAGTCTGTGCTGGTCAAAAATCTGCATGGATGCTCCCGTCAGGTCTGCCTTGGGAGCCTGCACGCCTTCGCCCAACCGGCTCATGCCGACCTCGACATGCAGTTCGTCATACAGCCCCGCATCGAGCAGCGATTGAAGCGTCCGTGCACCCCCCTCTACAATCAGCGAGTGAATCTGACGCTTGGCCAGATGCTGCATCACCTGGGGCCATATATCCGTCCGGAAGTCGATCTGCACCACCTCGGCGTGCGTCTCGAACGGATAGGCTGACAGCTCGGAAAACACGAGGGTCGGTGCCTGCTCATCATGCAGCTGGCTGCCGGCCGGGAGGCGCAGGCTGCGGTCGATCAGTACGCGCAGCGGATTACGCCCGGACCAGCGCGTGGTACGCAGTCCGGGATTGTCGAACAGGGCGGTCTGCGTCCCCACAAGAATAGCCATTGACTCTGCACGCAGGCGGTGAACCAGCTGCTTGGTGACGCGGTTGCTGATCACCGCGACGGGTTCGGCAGCCGACGTGCGGCAACGGTCAAGCAGTCCGTCGGCCGACTGCGCCCACTTGAGCGTGATGTAGGGCCGATGGTGTTCATGAAGCATCAGAAAACGCTTGTTCAGTGCCCTGCACTCGGCTTCAAGCACACCCGTGACGACCTCTGTCCCGGCCTGTCGGAGCAGTTCGACACCGCGTCCGGCCACAAGCGGATTGGGGTCGAGCATACCCACCACCACGCGCCCGATATGCTCACGCACTATCAACTCGGCACAAGGCGGTGTCTTGCCATAATGCGCACAGGGTTCAAGGCTGACATAGAGTGTTGACGAGGGGAGCAGCGAGCGGTCGCGCACCGAACGGATTGCATTGGGCTCGGCGTGCCATGAGCCAAACCGGCGGTGCCATCCCTCACCGATGATGCGGCCGTCGTGTACAATCACCGCACCAACCATAGGGTTGGGAGCCACCAGTTCTTCACCCAGTCGGGCCAGCTGGAGGCAGCGGCGCATGTACAGAACATCGGCGGCAGCATGCTCCGCCCGGATGATGGAGTCGTCAGAAGTCATAAATCAGTCACGCTACGTATCAAAAACAGACCGCCCGGCACCAACCTCATAGGGCAAAGTCCGATTTGTGTTTTATTTCCTACATTTGCAATCATGCAATACGTCCTCAATCTATTCCGGCAGACGCTCAACGGTGTTCAACCCCCAAGCGAAGCGCGCGAACTTGCGCTGTGGACACTTGAAGAACTTACCGGCATGAGCCGGACGGAGTTACTGTTGCACAAAGATAGCGTTTTTCCGTCGGAAATACATCAGAAAGCTTCCCTGGCGGCATCGCGGATAGCTTCGGGCGAACCCATACAATACGTGTTCGGATATACCATGTTCATGGGTCTGCGGATTGATGTCGACCGTTCAGTGCTGATTCCGCGACCCGAAACGGCAGAGTTGGTCAGCCTCGTCCTGACGGAGAACACATCGGGAAGGCTTACCTGCATCGATCTCGCAACGGGGAGCGGATGCATAGCCCTTGCGCTGAAGCATCGCCAACCGTCATGGGACATCCGGGCTTTTGACCTCCTCCCGGAGCCGATAGAAATGGCCAGGCACAATGCTTCGAGGCTGAATCTACATGTCGACTTGTATGTGCACGACATGTTCCAACCATTTGATTTTCAAGAAGCAGACATCATCGTGAGCAACCCGCCGTATATCCCGCAGAGCGAGGCTGCACAGATGGAGCCCAACGTGCTGCAGCACGAGCCGCACACCGCCCTGTTCGTTCCCGACGACGACCCCCTGATCTGCTACCGTGCACTGGCGCAACGTGCCAAAGAAAGCCTGAAGCCCGGAGGACGCATATACATGGAGACTCACTGCCGGCTGGCGCACGACGTAGCCGGAATGATGACCGGTCAGGGACTGCGCAATGTGCGCGTATGCCGGGACCTTTCGGGCAACGACCGTATCGTGCGTGCCGAGAAATAAAAATAGTTGTACTTTTGCATCACGAATACCAAGCGTCAGACGCACGATTCAGACCTGACCCGACCTGACGGCTGCCGTCAGGCGCAGACCATGAGCAGACGACTGACGATAGGCCCTGCCGAAGAACATTACAGACACAAGACCTGCATGCGCTCCAACACCATAGACTTCATCACCATGGGATGTTCCAAGAACCTTGTGGACACCGAACATCTCATGCGCCAGCTTAAAGCCGCCGGATATCACGTCAACCACGAGCCACAGACCCTCCGGGGCGACATCGTCGTGATCAATACCTGCGGATTCATCGGCGATGCCAAGGAAGAAAGCATCAATGAGATTCTACGGCACGCACGCCGCAAACAGGACGGACAGATCAGACAGCTGTACGTGATGGGATGCCTGTCAGAAAGATACCGCAAAGAACTGAACACAGAGCTGCCTGAAGTGGACGGACTCTACGGCAAGTTTGACTACAACCGGCTCGTGCTGGACCTTGGTCACGAACTCCGGCCGGAATACATGATGCAACGTGTCCTCACCACCCCGTCACATTACGCCTATCTCAAAATAGCGGAAGGATGCGACCGGACCTGCTCCTACTGCGCTATTCCGCTCATCACCGGGCCACACCGAAGCCGCCCGATGGACGACATCATCAGCGAAGCCCGGTGGCTCGCCAAACGGGGAGTCAGAGAATTGCAACTGATCGCACAGGATTTGTCCTATTATGGTCAGGACCTCTATCATGCCCAACGGCTACCCGAACTTGTCGAACGCCTTGCCGACCTGAAAGGCATCGACTGGATCCGACTTCATTATGCCTATCCGGCCCACTTCCCGACAGGCCTGCTGCGCGTGATGCGTGAACGGCCCAACGTATGCCGCTATCTCGACATCGCCCTGCAGCATGCTTCCGACCACATCTTACGACTGATGCGCCGAAACATCAGCAAGCAACAGACCCTCGACCTGCTCCAGCAGATGCGCGAAGAAGTGCCGGGACTGCACCTGCGCACCACCCTCATGCTCGGACACCCGGACGAGACGGCAGACGACGTTGAAGAACTGCTGCAATTCGTTGACACACAACGGTTCGAAAGGCTCGGCGCATTTGCCTTCTGTGCAGAAGAAGGCACCTATGCCGCACGCAACTACACCGACAACATCGCACAGGAAGAGAAACTCCGACGCGTCGATTTGGTGATGAGACATCAGGAACGCATAGCCGCCGAGCAGAATCAGCAGAAAGTCGGAGCCCTGATGCGCGTTATCGTTGACCGACAGGAAGGCGATTACTACATCGGACGCACAGAGTTTGACTCTCCCGAAGTGGACAATGAGGTGCTGATTCCATTGTCTGAATCCGTTCAGGTCGGACAGATGTATGACGCACGCATCACCGCTGCCGAGACCTACGACCTCTATGCCACCACACAAGCATAAACAACAACAGCAACATGAACAACCGGCAACTCATATCTGCCCTCGCACAAACCAATCAACTCAATCGGCAGCGCACGCAGGAACTGCTGCAGCAGACCGTCAGCATGATACTGGAAGCTCTTGGCGAGGGGCAAAGCGTCAATATCACAAACTTCGGACTCCTTGAAGTCAAGAAACACAACGAGCGCATCATCGTCAATCCGACCACAAAGCAGCGCACCCTTGTGCCGCCACGCCTCGTGCTGAACTTCAAGCCTGCCACACGACTTAAGACAAACGTCAAACACACCCAACATGGATAATAACAAGAAACTGAACCTGTCAGATTTTTCCGTTTCCATCGCAAAAAAGACCGGCATGCCCACTGCCACCGTACGGGCGTTTCTCGCCTCCGTCGGTCCGCAGCTTGAAGCCGCACTTGCCTCCGACGGAATGGTACGCATCAGCGGGTTGGGAACATTTCGCCTCGTCCGTGTTGACAGCCGCCGAAGCGTTGACGTAAACACAGGTCGCGACATCACCATCGATGAATACACAAAAGTGAGCTTCACTCCGGAGACCTCGGTCAAAGCCTTCATCAACCAGCCCTTTGCCCATTTCAGTCCGGTCAGCGTGAGCGACGATGCTGTCGCAACCGATTCTTCAGAGAGCAGCACAAACACCACCGAAAACGCCACTGAAGATCCCATAGAACGGCTCAACCGGCAGGCTGAAGAAATCAAAGACATACTCACACTCATCAACGGGACCGGGACAGACACGCAAAAGACCGGAGAAACCGAAGTACAAGAAGATACAGAAGTGGAAAACACTGCAGAAAAGACAGAAGAAGACCACGTCGAGCCCGTGCCTGAGACACCGCAGGAAGGACAGACAGAGACCATCGAAGAAGAGCCCGTCAAGACAGACACCATGATGACGTTGCCGGCCACAGAACCCGAACAGACAACGACAACATTGCCTCCGCCACCCCCAACGACCAGCGAAGAAAAACCTCAGAAGAAGGAAAAATCATGGTGGCAACTGGCCGGAATCATCACCCTTGTTATCCTGTCCATCGGGCTGCTGCTCTACGTCTTCCTGCAATATAGAATTGCTAAATGGACCGAAGAGTACTTCGGCGGCAAGAAAAACAAAACAGAACAGGTGATAAAGCAGGAACAGCCGACAGAATCCGTCGTGCCGATCCAGACAGCCGACACCGCGGCCGTCGACACCGCCCACATTGCGACGGCTGCGACCGACGCCCCCCCGTTAACCGGTACGGAACAGACCGCCCGGGAGATTGTCCCCACGTATGATGACATCATCACCGTTGAGCAAATTCAGGAAGGCATCCGCCTCGTATGGCTGGCCAAGAAATACTATGGCTCAAAAGACTTCTGGGTGTACATCTACGATGCCAACCGCGATGTAATCAGCAACTACGACAACATCGCCATCGGGACACGCGTCAAGATACCACGCCTGCCCCAAAGCCTCGTCAATCCGGACGACCCGCAATGCATCCGACGCGCCCGACAGATTGCCGAACAATACAAACAACACTGATTGGTCGGGCAATTTGTGCGGCTGTAAGATTCTGCGTATTTTTGCCCCAACAAACGCTACAATAATTCCCTAAAAACAATCAAAAGACATGAAAAAATTCAGATGCACTGTGTGCGGCTACGTACACGAAGGCGACACCGCCCCCGATGAATGCCCGCTCTGCGGCGTAGGTCCTGAGGACTTCGAAGAAATCACTGACGAAGAATAGCTCTCTTCACTTATCAAAAACTAACGCAACAAAACGTCACAAAAGATGAAAAAAAGATTCATTTGCAGTGTGTGCGGCTACGTGCACGAAGGCCCCGAAGCCCCCGAACAATGCCCTATCTGCAAGGCTCCAAAAAGCAAATTCTCTGAAATGCAGGAAGGCGGTGAGATGACATTTGCCACCGTACACCAGCTTGGAGCAGCCCGCAAAGAAGGGGCATCCGAAGAAATGATTAAAGACCTCATGTCACACTTCAATGGCGAATGCGGCGAAGTAGGCATGTATCTGGCAATGAGCCGGCAAGCCGATCGCGAAGGATATCCCGAAATCGCAGAGGCCTTCAAACGCTATGCCTTCGAAGAAGCCGAACATGCAGCCAAATTTGCCGAGTTGCTTGGAGACGTTGTGTGGGACACAAAAACAAATCTTGAGAAACGCATGGCCGCTGAACAGGGAGCATGTGAAGACAAGTTCCGCATCGCAAAGAACGCCAAGGCAGCAGGCATGGATGCCACACACGACACCGTACACGAAATGGCCAAAGACGAGGCTCGACACGGGCAAGGCTTCCAAGGCCTTTACAACCGCTACTTCAAGAAGTAACAGACACGAAGTACCGCACAGAATGAAAGCCGGAGCCGAAAACGCATCCGGCTTTCACTTGATTTAACAATCCTGACATCGGCCGCAAACAGGCTGACAAGCACAGACGCATCACGTGTTTCAACTTACATCGCAATTTCAACCCACAGGCGATCAGCCAGAGGCCATCAGGCAGCTGGTTGACGGACTGCATGCAGGAGCACATGCACAGACACTGCTCGG
>JAFUXZ010000241.1 GCA_017470795.1 Paludibacteraceae bacterium | reverse complement strand
TCACCGACGAGGCTAAGGCCACCTTCCGCTCGAAGGTAATCGTGAAGTAACCTGCTCCCCCACACGGGGACACCCTGACAAACGTCTCGGGCGACACCGCAAGGTGCCGCCCGAGATTCTTTTATGAACCGTGAGGCTGAAACGGCAGATGGCAGTCGCGGAGGTCTGCCGGCGGTCAGTTTGTGCACAAAGAGGGGTGGAGGAGGGCGTTCTGACCGCTTCGGCAGGTGGGGTTCTTGCGGGTGACATGCGGAAAAGCACTATCTTTGCAACCATGTCAGACAAGAAAAAGAAGCAGAAATTCTACGTCGTATGGAGTGGGGTGCAGCCGGGCGTATATGATTCGTGGTCGGAATGCCGCCGTCAGGTGGTCAACTATCCGGGAGCGCGCTACAAGTCGTTTGAGACGCGTGAGGCTGCTGAGTCGGCGCTTGCCGAAGGTGCATGGGCGCATATCGGCCGGCAGGCTCATGAGCAGCAGCCCGATTGGAAACACTTGCCTGCGGAGCAGCAGCCCGTGTTGCCCAGCCTGTCGGTCGACGCTGCCTGCAGCGGTACGCCCGGACCGACGGAGTATCGTGGCGTGCTGACCCACAGTGGCGAACAACTCTTTCATGTCGGTCCGCTGACAGACGGAAACAACAATATCGGTGAGTTTCTGGCTCTCGTGCATGGTCTGGCACTGCTTCAGAAGCAGGGTTTCGACAGCTTCCCGATATATAGTGACAGCCGTACGGCGCGTTCATGGGTCCGCAAGCGGCATGCAGACACGAAGTTGCAGCGCACGGAGCGCAATGCGCAGGTTTTCGAGCTGATCCGTCGTGCCGAGCAATGGCTTCAGTCGCATGAGTGGCACAATCCTATTCTCACGTGGCAGACCGATCAGTGGGGCGAGATACCGGCTGACTTCGGGCGAAAATGACGGCGTTCTCTGCCCGGTGCCGTTTTTCTCCTTTCCCTCTTTCTTCTTCTCGTAATTTTCTTTTTTATGTCATCTTTCACCTCGCTGTATGCAACCAACCTGTTCGGGACGCTGAATGACAACTTCATGAAGACGCTGGCTTCGTTTGTGGCCATCCGGTGGGTCGACGAGCGGTGGCAGTCGCTGATGGTGAGCGTGGCTGCTGCGGCTCTGGTGCTGCCCTACGTGCTCTGTTCGCCCCTTGCCGGCCGGCTCACGCAGGTGATGCGCAAGCAGAAGATTGTCCGCATCGCCAAGGCTTGTGAGATTCCGATTGTGCTGGTTGTCATCATGGGTTTTGTGATGCACAGCTTCTACCTTGTGATAGGCGGTTTGCTGCTGATGGGGCTGCAGAGTTCGCTGTACTCGCCGGCCAAGTACGGGCTGATACGCGACATCGGGGGTGTGGAGCGCGTGTCGAGCGGCATGGGCGGCATGGAGGCGGTGGCCTTTGTCGGAATGCTGACGGGGACAGTGCTTGCCGGCGTGCTTGTTGACACTACGCCCGCCTGGCTGCACTATGTGCTCCTTGCCCTGTTTGCTCTGGCGGGGTGGCTGTGCAGCCTGACGATTCGTGCGCAGGAAACGCCCGTGTACGAGCGCGAGAGTATCAATCCCGTCCGCTTTCTGCGCAATGCTTATCGGCTCACCAAGCAATACGCCGGTCTGCACCGGGTTGTTATTACGCTGTGTATCTTTTGGTGGATGGCAGCTACGATTCAGATGGGCATGCTGGTTTATTGTCAGCGGGTGTTGCACACATCGTCTGTCATGACGGGTGTCATCCTTGCCGCCGCAGCCATTGGCATCAGTCTCGGCAGTGTCTTTGCCGGGCATATCGACCGCAGCGGGCGTCTTCTGCCCTGTGTGCCGCTACTCATCACGCTTGTCAGCGTCGCCCTGTTGCTGCTCTTCCTGCTTCGTCTGCCGGTTTTGCCTCTCGGTGTGCTGCTCTTCGTCGTGGCCTTCGTGGCCGGATGCTACAAACTGCCTCTTGACGCTGAAATACAGCGGGTTGTGCGCCCCGAACAGCTCGGCATCGTGTTGGCCTGCTTCAATCAGCTCTCGTTCATCTTCATCCTGATAGCCTCCGGCACTTTTGCCCTCATCACGCTTTGGCTTCCCATCCGCTACATGTTTTTGATGATGAGCATCGTTTTGCTGTTCAGTGCGCTGTACGTCTTGTTCGGCTACCGCCGGCTGTTGTGCATGGCCTTCAGGGGAGTGTTCGGCCTGCGTTATGACGTCAGGACCATCGGCATGGACGTGATGCAGCAGCAGACGCCGCCGCATCCGCATCTGATCATGCCCAACCATCAGGCAGTCATGGACCCGATGCTCCTCTTCTGTCAACTGGCCGACTACAGCGTGCGTCCGCTGGTCGACGAGGCCTATTTCAGCACGTGGTTCAGCCGGCTGGTGCTGTCGCGCTTCGGAGCCGTCAGGGTGCCTGAGATGCGCGGCAACCGCAATGCCGACGACCTCCGTCACGTCCGCCACATGGACCGCCTGGTCAGCGACGCCCTTCAGGACTGTCAGGACATCCTCTTCTACCCCTCCGGGCACATCACTCTCGACGGGCAGGAGCATATCGGCAACCGGCACCTGGCCTACAACGTCTGCCGCTCCCTGCCGGCTGACACGCGCATCATCCTTGTGCGCATCAGTGGCCTGTGGGGCAGCATCTGGAGCCGCAAGGGTGTCAGCCGGACCCCCAACCTGCCGCGTACGCTGCTGCGTAGCATGTGGCTCGTCATGACCGGATACACGCTGCGCCACCCCCGCAGGAGAGTCATCATGCAGTTCGCCGATATGACCACAATCGTCCGCCAATGGGCTGACACCTGCACCCGTCAGCAGTTCAACCAACGGCTCGAAGACTGGTATAATCAGCCGCTGCAGCCCTGAAAAACGCTGAAAACATGTTATAAAACATGTCGTACAATTTTATCCCTTTATCGTATCATTTTGTACCCACGCCCACACGCGGGCATTCTACTTTTGTACGCACAATGTGGAGAAACGAATCCATTACATAACCTTATTTATTAACAAACAAAACTCAACATCATGAAAAAACTGCTATCACTGTCACTTGCGCTCCTGATGGGGTTGCAACTGTTTGCAGTTGACTTCCTTGTTCAGACGGGAGTTTCGACTGATGCCAAGTGGGACGCTTCTGTCGCCACGGCTACGGGTGCCGTCATCGTCGACCTGACGACAGAAGGCAAGGCCGTCAACGCATGGATTACCGACAACGCAGCGGGCAAAGAAGTATGGTTTGCAGCGGGAAAATACACCTTCACCGCCGCTGCCACCGCCAAAGCCAACTGGAAGCTGTACGGCGGATTTGCCGGCACGGAAACCTCCGTTGAAGCCCGCCGGGTCGGTGCCAATGCGTGGGACATGCAGAACGCCACCATCTTTGACGGCGGCGGAGCCGTCCAGCTCTTCTCAAGCAATGCCGAAGGCCAGACCTACGACGGTCTGACGATGCAGAACGCCAACCTTGCCAACCACGCCAGCGTAATGCGTCTGGGCAACAACGGCATCGTGAACGCCTGTCGCGTCGTCAACAACGCAGCAACGACAGCCAATGCTCAAGGCAGCATCCAGATATACAACGGCAATGCGACCTTCAAAAACTCTTACTTCGCAGGCAATGAGGCCGGTCAGGGCGGAGCTTTGTATCTCGCCGTTGCAACGCAGACCGTGACCGTCAGCGACTGCCGCTTCGAGAACAACTTTGTTCACTCCACATCGACCACACCCAACTCGGGCGGTGCCATCCAGATTCAGGGGGCAGGCACTGTCACGGTTGAGCGTTCGTTCTTTGTCGGCAACCGTGTGGACAACGCCAAGAACGGTGCTGCCATCTCGCAGGCCAACACCAATGCCGCCACGACGATTGCCAACAATGTGATTACCGGAAGCAAAGGCAGTCCGGCGCTCTACGCAGTGTGCGGTAAGATTTACAACAATACGATAGCCAACAACGAAGATGGTGCGCTCAACGTCAACAACGGGAGCAACCTGATAGAGATTGTCAACAACGTGATGTTCGGATCGGATGCCGAAACGACAGGCAAAGTCAACGT
>JAFUXZ010000240.1 GCA_017470795.1 Paludibacteraceae bacterium | reverse complement strand
TTTTCCGTAGGCCTCAATGGCCTGCCGCAAGCCGCTGTTGGCTGATACACCTCCGGCTACGGCAATCTGTGAGATATGCAGGTCGGCTGCCGCACGGCGTAGTTTTTTCATCAGGATGTGGATGATTGTCTGCTGCAGGGAAGCGCACAGGTCGGCTTTGTTTTTCTCGATGAAATCGGGGTTTTCTGCAATGTTGTCACGCAAAAAGTAGAGGAACGAAGTCTTAAGCCCGCTGAAACTATAGTCATAGCCTTTAATCTGAGGCTCGGCGAAGTGGAATCTGTCGGGATTCCCCTCATGTGCCAAACGGTCGATCACGGGTCCGCCGGGGTAGGGCAGTCCCATCACCTTGGCGCACTTGTCGAAAGCCTCACCGGCCGCATCGTCAATTGTTTGGCCGATGATTTGCATGTCGTTGTAATGTTTTACGAGTACAATTTGCGAGTTACCTCCCGATACGAGCAGGCACAGGAAAGGAAACTCCGGGTGACGCTCATCGGGTTGACCTTCGGAAATGAAGTGAGCCAGCACATGTGCCTGCAGGTGATTGACGTCGATCAGCGGTATGTTCAGCGCCTGTGCCAGTCCTTTGGCGAAGCTCGTTCCGACCAGCAGCGACCCCAGCAGTCCGGGCCCGCGTGTGTATGCAATGGCGGAGAGCTGCCCCTTGTCAACTCCGGCTCTGCGTAACGCCGTGTCAACTACCGGAATGATATTCTGCTGGTGTGCCCGCGATGCCAGCTCCGGTACCACACCACCATACTCTTCATGAACCTTCTGGGAGGCAGTGACATTGGAAAGCAATACTCCATTGCGCAGCACGGCGGCGCTTGTGTCGTCACAGCTGGATTCGATGGCTAAAATGCAGACAGGTTGCTTGATTTTCATTGACAAAAAAATATGCGTACTTTTGCTCACTTTGCAATAGTAGTCGTTTGAACAAAACTGGGGGTCAAAAGTATTAAAAAATTTCTGAAAATAGCGTCGCTCGTATTGCTGGGCATCGTACTCCTGCTCGGACTACTTATCTTCCTGCTTCAAGACAGCAGGATTCAGACTTTTGTCGCACAATGGGCGACCAGCCGTTTGTCAGAGCAGACGGGGACAACTATCCGAATAGGGCATGTCAACTATGATTTTTTCAATCATATTTGCATAGATCAGGTATACATCGAAGACCAGTCGGCCGACACGCTCGCATATATTGACAACATCGACATCAATTTCGATTTGTGGGGCGTTCTGCGCAACCGGTACCAAATAAAGAACCTTGATGTTAACGGTCTGTATGCCAATCTGCACACCGATTCGGCAGGGCAGAGCAATCTGCAGTTCCTGATAGACCTGTTCAGCGATGATGACAGCCCTTCAAAACCGTTTGACGCACTGGTCGAGGCGCAGGTTGTCCGCCTGACTGATGCCCGCGTTCGCCTGACTGACGATCGCCGACCGCATACGGGAGGTTTTGATTTCTACCATCTGGATATTCATGACCTCAACGCAGAACTGTCTCTTGAACGGCTCGATCCGTCTGCTGTAGATGCTGCCATACACAGTCTGCGTCTCAAAGAGTCTTCCGGCCTTCAGGTCAGCCGATTAGAGGCGCATCTGCATGCCGACAGCACTTATGCCGCCATTGACCGCCTGATTCTTGAGTCCGGAGGATCTGACTTCCGGGTCGACCAGATTCGTATGGATTATGCCGGCCTTTCGTCTTTTGATGCCGCCCGTGTGACCCTCGCTCTGAAGGGCGGCTCTTTCAATCTCCGACCCATCGATCTGGCTGCACTCCTGCCTGCCCTGCGTCCGGTTGACAAACAGATTTCCGGACAGATTGAGGGCTCCGGAACGCTGGACGACATACGGCTCACGCAGCTGAACCTTCAGTATGCCGACCAGACCTTACTTCGTGCTGCGGCAGGCGTGAAGCACGTCATGCAGCCCGACAGCACCAGCTTCCGCCTTGATATCGACAAACTCGAACTCTCCACCGCCACCCTGACCGACCTTGCCGGCATGTGGAGCGATGAGCCCCTCCTGCTGCCTGACCCCCTCAGCAGGCTCGGCAGCGTCAGTTTCAAGGGCTCGCTGTCCGGCCGGATGAATGAAGGACACCTTACGGGCGTGGCCATGAGTCCGCTTGGCTCGTTATCGGCCAATTTGCGCCTTGCGGCCGACACCACTGACGGTGGGTTGAGCTTTGGCGGGACGGCCTCAACGCACAACTTCATGCTCGGGCGACTGTTGAACAGCCGCTCTGTTGATCGGTTGAGCGTGAGCACCCAGCTGACCGGCTACGTCAAAGATGACAAAATGCGCCTTGGCGTGGTGGCTCACGTCGACAGGCTGGGGTGGAACGGCTACGACTATCACGCCATCCGCGTCAGCGGCCAGTTGACCGACGGGCGCTTCGACGGTCTCGTCGCTTCTAACGATCGTAATCTGAATTTCGATTTCCGTGGCACGATTGATGCCACACAGCCTTTACCGGCCATCGATTGTCGGCTCAATGTAGCTCAGGCCGATTTGAAGGCACTTCATCTGAGCAGCGACGACCTCCTGGTCGATATGCAGGCCGATATTCACGTCAACGCCAGCGACATAGACCACATGGACGGCACTGCACACATCGGACGACTGCATCTTCAAGGTCTTGGTGACGCGTACACGCTCAACGATCTTCATGCCCGTGTCGCCCTTGACGATACGCAGAGCCTGATAGACATTCAGTCCGATTTAATCAATGCCGGAGTGACCGGCAACTACCGCATCAGCACCCTTGCCACGACGGTTCAGAACATGCTTGCGCGTCATATTCCGGACCTGATAGGTAGCGACGTGCGCCGCACCTCCTCACACAACAAGGCTGATTTTCACGTGTATATCGAACACATCGATCATCTCTGCAATGTCCTCAACCTGCCTGTCGGCCTGACTGATGTAGCAACGGTCAAGGGCAGCATCGACGAAGATGCCGACCTGCTTGATCTGCGTGTCAGTGCCCCCTCGCTCAGCATCTCAGGGATGAACTTCGGCACCGTCACCCTCGGCTGTGACAACCTGAACAATCGTCTCAACCTTGATGCCTACGTCCGCCAAGATGCTGATAATCACCCACTCTCCGGCCGGCTGACCCTCTCTGCTCACAACGACACCATCCATACGCTTGTCAACTGGACGCAGACCGGAACAGAAACCAACAGCGGACAGCTCCATGCCTTACTTACGTTTATGCACGCCGGCAGTCGGCCCCAAATCGACATAGACATCCTGCCCACACGGCTTACCATTGCCGACTCTACGTGGCAGATGTATCCGAGCAATGTCCGTGTGAATGCAGACCGGAGCGTTGATGTCAACGGATTTTTACTGGCCGGCCGCGAGCAGTACGTCAGCATCAACGGACGTGTCGGGCCGACGGTGGCCGACAGCCTTTCTGTCGATCTAAAGCGCATCAACCTTGACTATCTGATGCAACTTGTCCGGTTCGAGTCCCTGAACTTCGGAGGCGACATCACAGGTGCTGCCCGCTTGTATGCCCTGACCGGACAGATGGCGTTTGAGGCTGATGCACGCGTCGATAATGCCACAATGAACAACGCTAAGATAGGTGATGTCGTCGCCCATGCCGTATGGGACCGCGATTTGCAGCGAATAGGCGTGACCGGCCAGTCGGTGGAGCGCAATGACACCGTTGCCCTTATCGATGGCTTTGTCTCCACCCGCAGCGACTCCGTTGATTTCCGTTTCAAGGCCAACGGCTTCAATCTTGCATTGATCAACCGCTATACTGAAGGCATCGGTCTCAACTTCAGAGGCCGGGGATATGGCGATGTGTGGCTCTACCAGTATCCTGAACACAGTCATATCAACCTTGAAATTAACGCTTTGGCCGATCATGCCTCCGTTGGTGTGGCGTATCTCGGCACCCGTTACCACATCAGCGACACCATCCGCCTGACACCCACCTCCATCCGCCTTGACAGCCTGAATCTCCTCGATGAAGAAGGCAACCACGTCGCACTTGACGGACGAATCGAACATGACGGAAACTTCAAGCACTTCAACTATCGAATCAGCATTGCGGCCGACAACGCCCTTGTGATGAATACCGGTGTAGCCGACAATGACCTTTACTACGGCAGACTTTACGGCACGGGCAATGTACTCATTGTCGGCGATGATGAGCAGACCAACATCTATGCCAATGCTACAACGATGCCCAACTCGCGTTTCTATATCTCAACAGCCTCGGCATCAACAGCTTCAGACAACAGCTTTGTGACCTTTGTCGAGCGGCGTCGCTCCAATGGCGATGATGATGAGGAAGATGAAGATGACCGTCCGCGCCACCGTTTTCGCTATATTGACGACATCAGTTCGAAATTGTTCATAAACCTTGCAATCAACATCACTCCCGATGCTTTGGTGCAGATAGTCATCGACCCCAAGACGGGTGATGTCATCACTGCGCGCGGAACGGGAGATCTCCGGCTTGAATACCCCAATTCGAGTGACGTGCGTCTGTATGGCACGCTCACGATAGAGTCGGGCTCGTACGCCTTCACCTTCCAGGAGGTATTGCGCCGTGAGTTCAAGATTGGGCGCGGAAGCAGTCTTACATGGTCGGGTGACCCGTTGAACGCGATGGTTGACATCTCGGCATCCTACAGCACGTCCGCCTCCTTGTCTGACTTGGACCCGTCGCTCGCCTCGTCAGTATCGCGCGCCACAGTGCCTGTCAACTGCGTTCTCCGCTTGTCAGACCGGCTGTCTTCACCCGCCATCCGTTTTGACATCGAACTGCCTAACACCGAAGAAGCCATTCGGCAACAGGTACAGAACATCATCAACACCGACGAGATGCGTAGTCGTCAGGCCCTTTACCTCTTGGTGCTCAACAAGTTCTATACGCCCGACTACATGCGTGTCAGCTCCGGTTCGGTCAATTCGGGAGATGCCTACTCGCTGCTCTCGTCCACCCTCGCAGGGCAGATCAACGGACTTATCTCAAAACTTACCACCGACCTTACGCTCGGCATCAACATGCACAGCACCGGCGAGGGCGAGATGAACAGTCAGGAATACGCCACGAACTTCCTCTATCAGCCCAACAACCGACTGATTATCAACGGTAATGTCGGATACCGCAACGACACCTATTCGCAAAGTAAGTTTATCGGTGATATTGACATGGAATACCTGCTTACACGCAATGGTAAACTCCGAGCCAAAGCCTATACCCACACCGTAGACCGCTATTCGCTCAAGACTGCCCAGACAGAGCAGGGCATAGGCTTGATTTACCGTGAAGACTTCAACTCTGCCGGTGAGTTGTTTAACAACTTGTTCAACCTCTTCAGGAAAGAAGAAAAACGCAAGTCAGTAAGCCCATGAACAGATTTCTGACTCTCATCGTTGCCCTGTTGGGCGGCTTGGCCATACAGGCACAGTCAATCGTCGATTTGTATGTCGATCCTGACTTCGCTATGGAGTACACCCTGACCGTGAATCAGCGTCGCGAACAGATGCAGAAAGCGCTAAACGGCGTTTATGACACGCTCCGCACCGCTTCAGGGGTGGAAGCATGGATTGAGCGTCTTGACACCGCAGCCCAGCTGCTTGTCGTACATCAGACGCTGAACAGCACCCAGCAGATTAAGCTGGTCAGATTGCCGCAGGACCGCTATGTCATCCTTGCCATTGAGACCACCTGTGCTCCTGCGTGTGCATCGACGATATGGCTGTACAGCCTTAAGTGGCGGCCGGTCTGCCTGCTCGCCATGCCCGGTCAGGACTACGATTTCTTCACCTTTCCTGCCGACATGGTGGACTCCGAGCATGCCTCACAGATTCGGCAGAACGGCCGGCCGAGGTTCATTCAGGCCGACCTGATAGGTTCCGACACAATCCGTTTCACCTGTCATTTGCCTCTGCTTGACCGCGACCCGCGCCTTGAAGAAGAGAAATACATACATCCTATTGACTTCAAAATCAATGATTTCGTTATGCAGATGACGCGTCAGGAAGCCGACCGTCAGAAACGCGAGTGACGGCTTCGGATTTGTATGGATTGAGTATCAAAACAGCAGGTAAGGATACTCTTTATAAAATAATCCGTACCTTCGCGGCGAAAACCAATGTGGGGTGCCCTTTAAGTGGGCTGAGATTATACCCTTTGAACCTGGGCGGGTCATGCCGCCAAGGGAACGTCTTCCGACATCATCATTCTTAAAGAGTACACCCCCATTGCTTTCGGCAACGCTGCCGGGCGCAATGCTGACCGCTGATGCACCGGCCTGTCCGATGTGCATCAGCGGTTGGCTTGTGGCGACAAGCGTTCGTGGCTGATATTGAGCAATGAATGAAACTCTTTGAATCAATAAAGTAAGTATGAAACGTAAAAATCTTCTTGTAACCATGATGCTTGCTCCTGCATGCCTCATGGCGCAGTCGGTCGACAGTCTTGGACGGCTGTTGAACCTCGATGAAGTTGTTGTCATCTCCACCCGTCTGGGTCGGCAGATTACGCAGACCGGCACCACTGTCAAAGGTTCAGAATTGAGAACCATGAACATGGGCCAGAATCTTCCTTTCCTGTTGCAACGCACGCCTTCGCTCGTCGTCACCAGTGATGACGGACTGGGTGTCGGCTATGCCGACTTCCGGGTTCGCGGAACGGCCAGCAGCCGCATCAACATGACCATCAACGGTGTGCCCCTCAACGACGCGGAGTCGCAGGGAGTCTTCTGGGTTAACATGACAGACATGGCAGCAAGCATGAACTCGGTGGACGTTCAGCGGGGTGTCGGCACGTCGACCAATGGCGCTGCGGCCTTCGGTGCGAGTGTAAACATGTCGATGGGCGAAGCCAATCCGCGTCCCTATGCCGAACTGACACTGAACGGCGGTTCGTACAACACGTTCCGTGAGTCGGTCAAGGCGGGGACCGGGATCCTGCGTCACAGGTTCTCGCTCGACGCTCGCTATTCCAAGGTCAACTCGGACGGATATGTCGAGAACGCCACGAGTGATCTGCACAGTTATTTTCTTTCTGCCTCATGGTATGGACAGCAGTCGATGCTCAAGCTGCTTGTTTTCGGCGGGTCGGAGCGGACCGGCATCGCATGGGACGGCATAGACCCAATCACATGGCGCGATGCTCCACGCACGAACTATTCGGGCTACTACACTGATGCCGACGGTGACTACAAGCATTGGGGAAACCACACCGACAACTATAAGCAACAACACTATCAGCTGCATTTCTCACACCAGTTTGACAACCGCTGGTCGATGTCGGCAGCCCTGCACCACACGCACGGAGAGGGATATACGGAGCAGGCCAAGAACGGCAAGCTGACAGAATATGGGCTGCTGACCTATTGGACGCCAAGTGAGGCCAAACCCGACAGTCTGATAGAAGTCAAGAAGTCATATCTGATCAGGCGCAAGTATTTGCAGAGCGATTTTACGGGACTGGTGGCATCTGTCAACTATCAGGCTCCTGCCGTGACGGCTTCGGCAGGTGGTGCGGTGAGCTATCATGACGGACAGCATTATGGTACAATCATCCGGATGATTGATCCCAACTTCCCCGACACGATGAGTTTTGACGGAAACTATTATCACAACTATGCCGACAAGCTGGACGCCAATGTGTATGCCAAAGCCGAGTGGCGGCCTGTGAGCGGATTGAAGGCCTATGGCGATTTGCAGTATCGCTTCATAGACTATCGGATTAGCGGGATTCTGGACGATGAGAAGCTGACGGATGCCGACATCAAGCATCAGTATCACTTCTTTAATCCCAAGGTGGGCGTCAACTACAGCCGGCGTGGCCATGAGACATATCTGACCTTTGCCGTGGCCAATCGTGAGCCCGTACGTAAAAACTTCACGGAAGCCGGTCCGAATGAGACACCCACATCCGAACGGCTGTATGACACCGAGTTGGGCTACCGCTACAGTCATCGGATCTTCCACGTCGGGGCTAATCTGTACTGGATGCAGTATGACAACCAGCTCGTGACGTCGGGCAAGATCAGCAGCACGGGGTCAAACCTGACCGTCAACGTTAAGGACAGCTACCGCATGGGGGTCGAATTGATGGGCGGCGTGCAGATCAGCCGCAATCTGCGCTGGGATGCCAACCTGACCTTGAGCCGCAACAAGATTGTGGATCATGAAGACTGGGTCGACAACTACACCACCTACAATCAGGAGCTCGTACGCTATGGCACGGTCGACATCGCCATGTCGCCTTCGGTAACGCTCGGTTCAACGGTGAGTTACCACATTGCCGGCTTCACGGCTGAACTGCAAACCAACTATGTCGGCAGCCAGTATCTCGACAACACGGAGAATGCAGCAGCCAAACTTCCCGCATACATCGTCAACAACCTCCGGCTGGCCTATAACATCAGGCTGCACCGGCGCGCTGTCAAGTCAGTCGAACTGAGCCTTGCGCTCAACAATCTGCTGAATGAGAAATATGTCAGCAACGGCTGGGTGTACAGTTATTTCGACGGGACAGAAACCGAATTTACTCCGGCCAATCAGAAGTATGACAACGGAAACATCGGCTATATGTCGCAGGCTCCGTTCAACCTGCACGGCGGTGTGACGGTACGCTTCTGACAAAAGCCCGTCCGGCCTGCTGTGGTGGCGGGGCGGCAAGGCTCATGTCTTTGCAAACAAGGCACTTCTACAAAAACCTTTTCTGTGATTCGCCCCCCCGGCCTGAAGGCTTCTCTGCCTTTCGGACCGGGGGCTTTTTTGATGCAGATTCAACTGTCGGGGCTGTCAGCCGTCATGCACACCCTGCCGGCCTGCGTCTGTTTCGATTTCTGCTTCAGGGAGAGGCGTGCTGCAGGCTTCGTTGTGGCCGGAAAAGGCGTAGTTGCCGGCACTGATTGTTCCGTCTGATGAACGCTGTCAGTCAAGGCTTCGCGTAAGCATGGTTCTGCGTGCGCGACTGTCGGCTGCAGGTCTGCGGACGGATTGCCGCGGTGTGCAGCCGTCGGCTCTCAGGAGTGATGAACCATCCCGTCAGCTCACGCCAACAGGTCTGGCAGCACGGAAGGTTTGTGCCTTGCTCCTGCCTGTCGGCGTCAGACAGGGCAATCCGTATGTTGCCCTGTTTTCCGGCCGGTTTGGCCGGTCGGAATCGATGCCTGCCATGTAGCCCGGTTGCTCCGAAGGTCAGGACAAAACGGGTCACACCGACCAGCCGGGCAGCATGCCTGCAGCATCATGATCGGTGGTTTTTGACCGATTCTTCGTAGGCGCAGCCTTGCTTTTATGAAAAAAAGAACGTATTTTTGCAGACTACATCAATTTAGGCGCGTTGTAGGCTGTAGGCTTTACTGCTGTTTGTCGAACGAATAAGAACAAATCCTATGAATCGAAAAGTCATTACGCTGTTGTTCTCTGTTTTAGCGTTAGCCGTTGAGGCTCAACAGATTACAGTTCCATATCAGTTTGGGTTTGAGGCTACCGAGACCGTTGAGATGTCCAATTGGGTGCTGAATGAAGGCAGTCAGGCTGCAGGATGTCTGGATCAGTGGGTGGTTGGAACGTCGGTCAAAAACGGCGGTCATCAGTCGCTGTACATTTCGACGAATGGCGGTGTTGACAATTATTTTGGCGCGAAGCCGGACGTTGTCTACGCCTATCGTGACTTTGTGTTGCCGCAGGGGTCGTATGACATCTCGTTCGACTGGCGGTGCTTCGGCACTCCCTCCGGCAGCTCGCTGAACGTGGGCGTGGGTGTGGCTGCTCAGATTAACTGCGCTTCAGACTCTACCACCGGCAACGCAGAGCGGAGCGGTAACCTTGTGTGGTGTAAGACCGATACCAGAGACATGAACGGTAAGACCGGTTGGCAGAACGCCTCCATCTCGGTCAACAGTAACGGCTCACGCGTGTTACGTCTCTTCTTCTGTTGGGCTAACAATAACCGTGACACTGCGCTGGCCAATCCTATCGGAGCGGCTATCGACAACATTCAGATAACATCAAGTAACTGCCGTAAACCGATTTCCATCACGGCTGAGCAAGTAGGTTGCGACACGGTGAACGTCTCATGGAGAGGTACATCAGAGCAATATCAGATGGAGTATCGTCGGCGTGGTTCGACCACATGGCGTCGTCGGTCAGGCATTTATGGCAATTCGATAACGGTGGACGGACTGGACGAGGGTATGTATGACTTCCGTGTGCGCGGCATCTGTAACAATGTGGACACCAGTGCATACACCTATGCCGAGCCGCTCATTCTGTTCTGTGCAGAGAAGCACTGTATTGACTATGTGACGCTGGTAGACAATCCTGACGTGACCTGCTATTATGGTAAGTTTGCTCAGCCGGATGCCAATCTCGGAGTGGTCAACTATGGATCTGACGACCAGAGAAGCCGGCATACGGTCAATTGGGACCCGGATGACTATGACATCCGTACGGGTGGTCGGCTGGCTAAGGTGCCCGAAGGTGAACTGGCTTCCGTCCGTCTGGGTAACTGGCTGCTTGGCGCCGAAGCCGAGCGCATATCCTATGCCTATACCGTTGACTCGGCTTACTCCATTCTGCTGCTCAAATATGCAGTGGTGCTTGAAGATCCGAGCCACAGCGTTAAGGACCAGCCCCGATTCACACTTGACATCCTTGACGAATATGGCCGGCTGATAGACCCGACCTGCGGTGCGGCAGACTTTCATGCCGACAGAACACGTGAAGGGTGGAATTCGATAGGTGACGTGACGTGGAAAGACTGGACGGTCGTAGGTCTGAATCTTGAAGACTATGTAGGACGCACACTGACCATCCAACTCACGACGTACGACTGCAGCTGGTCAGGACACTTCGGATACGCCTACTTCACCATTGGTTGCTCGGCAGCACGTATTCAAGGCTTGAGTTGCGGTGACGAGGCAAACCTCTCCATCCAGGCCCCTGACGGATTCAACTATGTGTGGTATGACAAGTACAACAACGTTGTGGACGATTCGTATCTCAGCGATAATGGCAAGGTTCTGTCTGTACCGTCATCTGACACGACAACCTATCGTTGCCGCCTGTCATACAAAGAGAACATGTCGTGCTACTTCGACCTCTTCTCGGCTGTGCTCCCGCGCTATCCGGTCAGCGACTTCACATGGACCTACAGTCCTGAACAGTGCGAAAACCGCGTCCGCTTTGCGAATAAGAGCCATATATTGACGAAGTTTGAGGGCAATGTAGAACATCACTATGATCAGAAGTGTGAAGACTATCGTTGGACATTCCCCGACGGGAGCACTTCGGACCTTGAGAATCCGATCTTTGCATTCCCCAATGAAGGAGGTACGTTTGCCGTTAAGCTCGAATCCTACCTGTCAGACATGAACTGCGTACATGACACGACCTTCTATCTTACCCTGCCGGCTATCGGAAGTACGATTGACACCATCTATCAGTCTATCTGCTACGGTGACTACATAGCTTTCGGACGTCAGATTGTAGCTGAGACCGGTGTGTATACAGACTCACTGCACAATGCTGCCGGATGCGACAGTGTGATGGTGCTCAACCTGACCGTGAACCCGCAGAGCTATACCGCCATGCCGGCTGAGACCATCTGCTACGGTGAGCGACTCTGCATTGACGGCGACTGCTATCGTGCCGATACGACGGGATTGTTCGTCCGCTTCCTGAAGAATGTCTATGGATGCGACAGTACCTTGCAGACCCCCGTCACGGTGCTTGATGAGATTAAGCCCGAAATCCAGACCGATCAGGTTCTCAATAAGCCCAACAGCGGCAAGTTCACCATTTCAGGAACAGGATTCACCTCATACACAATCACGTGGCTGAACGGCAACTATCATGATTCCCTGCCGGCATCTACAACTCTTGTGGAAGACCTCCCGGGTGGTAACTACACCGTCGTGTTCTACAACGACTTCGGATGTACGAAGACGATGCAGGCTACAATCCTGTTCGAATGTCTTGAAGCTACTGTCACACAGCCTGCATACGCTTGCGGCGATGCCACTATTGAGGTGCCCTATACGATATTGAAGGGTATGGCTACAAACTACAGCGTTGAGTATGACGCAAAGGCCCTCGCTGCAGGTTTCGTCAATCAGTCCAATCAGCCGATGGACGGAACGAGCATCAAGTTGCAGGTGCCTGCCGACCCGTGGCCGGATCATTATACCGCCAAGTTGATTATGCACGACCTGATGTGTGATGCCGATACCTTCGACCTCTACTTCACAATCAACTATACGGAGACAATAGCCATCACGCAACGTTGGAATGACTTCCTCGCCGTGCGTCAGGCTGCAGCCGACAAGTATGGAAACTTCGTGGCCTATCAGTGGTACAAGAACGGACAGCCGATACTGGGAGAGACCCGCTCGCAGTACTACGCTCCGACAGAAGGGTTGGACATGACAGCCACATACTCCGTAGAACTTACGCGTCAGTCGGATGGTGTAGCAGTTATTTCGTGCGACATTACGCCTACCGACCAGCCCAAGACGACAACACTTACCGTCAAACCGACTGCATTGAGCGGCAATCAGTCGATAAACGTACGCACAAACACCTCGGGTAAGGTCAAGATGTACAATCATCTCGGCATGGTTGTAGGGACTTATGTCATCACCGAAGGTGACAACCACATCAACAACCCGGGTGCAACCGGAGTGTACATGCTGCAGGCATTGTTCGACAACGGTGATGTGCGCATGCAGAAGATTGTTGTCGAGTAGACAATAAGAGAATGCAGCCGGTCAGGAAACAACAATGGCAACAACAATACTGATCGGCTGCATAAAAAAGCACAATACGGAGCGAAATAAAATAACCTGTATTTCGTTTCCTTATATACAAAGACTAAACGCTCCAACGCAATGCGTTCAATAACTAAATATCTGTTTACCTTGCTCGGTGCACTTTCACTAACCTTGTCAGCACGCGCGCAAGTATATTCATGTGACTTTGAAGACCCTGCCGAACGCGCTCAGTGGCACCTCAATCCCGGCAATCAGGGACCGATGTGCGTTAACAAGTGGTATATCGGAGCTCCCGGACACCATGCGCCGACAGGAAGCAACGGACTCTATGTGTCCATGGACGGCACGAGCAATAACTACTCTACGACCAACACGATGTTCGTTGTCGCATATCGTGAACTCACCTTGCCCGTCGGGACGTATATCCTCTCCTATGACTGGAATATGAGCGGACAGTCGGGTGACTGTCTCTATAGCGGCTGGGTTCCGGTAACCACAGCCACGAACTCTGCAGCAAGCACCGGAGGTACGCCCCCTTGGTGCGCCACCGGGGCTGACACTCGCATCGACAGTTTGCAGGGGGCACAACTGTGGAGTGTGCATAACAATACATTCACATCTGACGGAACACCGCATAAGTTGGTATTCCTGTGGTTTAACAAGCAGGGAACCCCAATGCCACCGGCAGCATGTGTGGATAATATAGAGATATTCCGTGTAGATCAGGCCGGCCAGGGTGGATATTGCGAGGCACCGACAGATATCAAACACACTCCCAATGCCGATGGCTCCCTTACGTTGAGCTGGTCGGGCAATGCCTCTTCTTATGACGTATTGTCATACGACTTGCAAACACAGCAGTGGCAGATTCTGTCCAATCAGACAACAAACTCTGTCATTATCAACAGCCTTTCCGAGGGTGTTCAGTCGTTTAAAGTAAGAGCTAATTGTGGAAACGGAAGTGTAAGTAACTATGTCGGCTACAACTCTTTCGTTTGGTTGAAGGGACAACGGTGTATTGACTTTCTTGACCTGGATGCAGCTACCTGCTCAACAGGAGGAAGAGTTGGCAAGGTAGATTACGGTTTCAACCGTGTAGAAAGTCATCATACGCTTCATTATATGCCCAAAGAATACGACCCGAGAACAGAAGGGCTTCTGAAAGTTGTACCGGATGGTGAAATAGCATCGGTGCGTATCGGCAACTGGCTGAAAAACGATACGACAGATGTTATTGAGTACAATTATCACATACCGAGTGGAGCAGGAGAAATCCTGAAGATTAAGTATGCTTTGGTGTTTGAGCTCCCAGATAGTCATGACTCTCTTCAAATGCCGAGAATGCTCTTCGAGATTCGCGATAGGCGGACGGGTCGCCAACTGAGCCAATGTACGGAGGCATCTTTCTCTGCAGGTTTCGGCGTGACACGAGGAAAGTGGACGACGACAGCGGATAGAGTAACATGGCTGGACTGGACGGAATTGGCTATCAGTCTGCGTGATTATCCCAATCAGGATATTATCATTCATTTGGAGATGCATGACTGTAGTCTGATGGGACACTATGGGTATGGCTATTTCGTAATCGATTGCGAATCGGGAGGATTACATGGTTTGAACTGTATGGAACCGACGACTCACTTCGAGGCTCCCTCCGGATTTGACTATCGATGGTATAGGGCATCAGAGCCACAGATTACTTTGGGCACGGGTCAAAGCTTTGATAATGAAGGACCGATGGATACGGTTCTGTATCTGTGCGATGTGATTTCGCGTAACAATAAGCGATGCTGGTATACGTTGGAGGCCAGTGGAATTCCACGCTATCCTGTTCCTACAACCACATGGACGCGTGAGCAGTGTTCGAATACGTATGTGTTTGACAATACGAGCCACGTGATGACCATCAATCAGGAGTCGGGAGATACTGTGCATACTGTTTCCTCGGTAGATTCTTTGTTGTGGGACTTTGGAGATGGTTCGACGGCGCTCTACAGCAAGGCTCCACAGGTGCGGCATGAGTATCCGCTTACCGGCGGCCGTTTTGAAGCCAAACTGACGGCCGTGATCGATTATTGTAGCATCACGCAGACGTACATGATAGATGTTCCTGATTTGTCGAAGCATGCACGTGAAGTACGTGATATTCATATCTGCGACGGTGAGAGTTACACATTCAATGGGCGAACCTACTTCAACAGTTACACTGACTCGGTATTGACGACCAGTCGTGTGACAGGCTGCGACAGTACGTGCGTTCTCATCCTCACCGTGCACGACACAACCGCTTTGCAGGTGTATGATACTATCTGCGCGTCAGACGGCTACATGTTTAATGGTGAAGTCCTCCGTGCCAGTGGGAAGTACAAGGCCTGGTTGAAGAATGTCTACGACTGCGACAGCGTCGTTGATCTCAACCTGACGGCATACGACTGGGTTTATGGCGGTGTGCGCGGCATCCAATTGAGTCCGGTGCCGAATATCTGCTACGGTGACGCTTCGTTTACGTTACAATGTATCATGCCTGAAATCAGTGACAGCATATGGGTGAATTACAACGACTCCATGTTGTTTTACGGCGCGACGAACTTTGTACTTGCCAATCCGGGCGGCCCGTTTGATCTTGACATCCCGCTCGGCAATGCGGGTCCGGGATACTATTCTGTTACCATCAGCGGATACAATGATTATTGTGGTGTAATCAGTACACAGGTGAACTTTATCATCAGGTTCCCGAGCAGCGTATTGGCTCAGAAGTGGAATGACGCTATCGGCGTGTTGAACTCCAACTATAACGGAGGCTATAACTTTGTGGCTTTCCAATGGTATAAGGATGGTGCAGAGATCTTGGGTGAGACTTATTCGTACCTCTATCTGAAAGACGATGAACTTTCGATGGGTTCGGAATACTCTGTGATGTTGACAGACGATCAGGGTCGGCAGATTCTTTCCTGTCCGATTATAGCGACGCGGCGTCCGGATGATGCGGGCATCTATCCGACGATGCTTGTGTCCGGTCAGCATGTGCGTGTCAGGATGCCGGCTGCGGTGAGCGGTGAGGTTGAGTTGTACAATACGATGGGCATCTGCATGCTTCGTCAACCCCTTGCAGGAGGAGATAACAGCATAGAGATGAGCCTGCCGACTGGTGTGTATCTGATGCGCATTGTACGCAATGATGACAAGTCACCCACGACGTCGCACATCATTATCCGATAGTGACAGATTGATTACAGGCTATCAAGAAGGGACGCATTAAACTTCAGAAAAACGCTGTGCAATAGTAAATCATAGACATGAGATTCAAGAAAATCATTCCGGCTTTGTTTGTGACATTTCTCCCATGGATGGGAATGCAGGCCGGTGGTTATATATATATGAGCGGTGCGCTGGGATACGCTGCCCACTTTGATGAAATAGACCAAAGCAAACCTGCTTTTGGACTTGGGGGCGCATACGGAGTGGGTTTTGAAATTCATTCAGGCCATTTCCTTGGAGACATCGGGTTAGAGGCTCAGTATGCCTATACGACCAACAAGATTGAGAACCAGGAAGTCACGTTTCGTATGAATGATACGGAGGGCGATGCGTTCACGTATATCGGGCGTTTTTCTGACCGTAAGGACCGCTCGCATGAGGTGAACCTGAAGATTCCTCTGATGCTTGGCGCACAGTTTGGCAAGTTCTATTTCCTTGCCGGAGGGCGTGTCGGCCTGAATGTGTTGGGCAAAGGGAAGTCGACGGCCGATTTGTATTCGATGGGTGATTACGACCGCTTTATTGATCCCTTTGAGCGCATGCCAAATCATGGCTACAGTGGTCAGTCGCTGACTTCAAAGAGCGACCTGAGTTATAATCTCTCGGCTGCCGTGTGTGCTGAAATCGGTCTTGAGTTGGGAGAGACGCGGAGTCATACCGGCTTCAGCCTGATTCACAAGAACCGCACGACGCGCTATCGCGTGGGCCTGTTTGCCGAGTATGGCGTGTTGAATGTGCACAACAATGAGGTCAAAGGCAACATGACAGACGTCACTGTGAGTGAGTACATGCGTGCGCAGTTGAATCACGTCTACCTCTCGACGGAGGCATATAAGAAAAGTGTCGTCCCGTTCTTTGCCGGAGTGCGTTTTACGATGTTGTTCCAACTCAAGGAGCGTCGTCGCTGCGTAGTCTGCGACTTGAAGGAGATGTAATGCCGTCATGGCCTCCGTGCCTGTGGGCGGAGGTCGTGTTCAGAATATAAAGAGATTGGCGGACAGGTCATTGCGACCGTCCGCCAATCTCTTTTTCGTTAACCTCTTTAAGGTGTTACTCCTCTGTGGCGGCAGCTGCTGCAGCAGCACCGGAGTTACGCGTTGCGCGTACTTGAGCCACCAGCATGTCTTTGGGGTTCATCATCTGCAGGTTCTCAATCTTGATGTCCTCTACCTGATAGCGTTTGCCGAGTCCCAATGTGGTCACGTCGACGGTGATGTTCTCCGGAATGTTGGTATACAGACCCTTAACTTTGAGCTTGCGGGCGTTCTGAACGAGCTTACCACCGGCTTTTACACCTGCGGCATGTCCTGTGAGGTATACCGGAAGCGAAACCTGTACGGGCTTGTCAGCCGTAACGGCGAGGAAGTCGATGTGGAACAGCAGTTCCTTCACCGGAGCCCATTGTGTTTCCTGTACAACTGCCAGGTGTTGTTCTCCATCAATGTCGAGGTTCACCAGATAGGTCTCCGGAGTGTAGACGAGTTTGCGAACGTCTTCAGTCGTCACTGTGAAGTCGATGTTCTGACCGTTTCCATACAGCACGCAGGGGATGTTTCCGGCTGCGCGGTCTGCCTTCGTGGCTTTCTTGCCGAGGGCTGCACGCTTGGTGCCTTTCAGTTCGAATGTTTTCATTGTAGTTTGTTGTGTTACTCAAAATTCGGATGGAGTTGTTGTGTTATTCATGTGCTGAGCCATCCTATTTCCCATCACACTTGCTTCTTTTGAAAAAGCGCGGCAAAGGTAGCGATATTTTTCTGATTGACAAGCAGGTCTGTCGTCCGTCAGTCATGGGCGTCGTGGAGGGCTTTTTTCCTCACACGCCTCTGTCCTTCGTCTGTGTTGCCTCCGTCGGTCTTACTCCATCACGATGGTGCGGCATCCTGTCTGCTGGTCAACGCTGATGCTGACGTTTACGGTGTCGTCGGGGAGCAGGGGGGCAATGCGGTCAGGCCATTCGATGAAGCACAGCCTTCCGCTGTACAGATAGTCTTCGGCTCCGAAGTCGATGGCTTCGGCGGTGTTGCGCAGCCTGTAGCAGTCGAAGTGGTATATCTCGCCGCAGCGTGGTGAGGCATACACGTTGACAATGGCAAAGGTGGGGCTGTTGACCGTGTCGGTCACGCCAAGCCGCTCGCAGACGGCCTTGATCAGCGTCGTCTTGCCGGCTCCCATCTGTCCGTTGAAGGCAAACACGCGTCGGTCGCCTATCCGGCTGATAAACTGGTCGGCTGCAGAGGCGAGTGCCTCTGTTGTCGGGATCTGTATGGTGGTTGTTGCTGTCATCTGTCTATCCGTTGTGGCTGTCTGCCAGTACGCTGATTGTTACCTGGCCTATCTGAACCTTGTCGCCGTGTACAATCTTGGCTCGCTTGCGTGTCTCCGTCTGTCCGTTGCGTTTCACGTCTCCCTGCACAATCATCTGCCCGGCTTCGCCACCCGTGTCGGCCGCACCTGCGGCTTTGAGCAGACTCATGAGCGGGATAAAATCTTCTCCCTCACGGAGGGTAAACTGAATCTGTTGCATGATGCAAAAGTACGACAAATCGGTGCAGCAAACAACAGAGGGCATCATGCCGTGCCGATGTTGCCGGCTGTTGCGCCGGTGTCTTATTGGAAGATGATTGAACTCATCTGAGACGCGTCGTACATCTCGTTGGCGAGGCGCATCAGGTCAGCCGGTGTGATGCGGTCGATTACCTGCATGGCCTCCTGTGTGGTCTCGACACGCCCGAAGTGGAGTGTCGACTTGGCAGCGCTCAGGATGTTTCCCTCCTGATTCTCTGCGGCAATGGCCTGCTGACTGCTCAGCTGACGCTTGTAGCGTGCGAGGGCCGCTGTGCCGACTGCGCGTTCTCTGATGCGTCGCAGCTCTTTGTGCAGCAGTTCGACGCAGTGCTCCAAGTCATGGTGGTCGCAGCCAAGGTAGATGGTCCAGAATCCTGTGTCGGTCAGTGGCGTGTATGCCCCCTCGACGGTGTAGACCAGTCCGTTTCGCTCGCGCAGACTCATGTTGAGCCGGCTGTTCATGCTTGGCCCGCCCATGATGTTGTTGAGCAGAAAGGCGCCGAGCCGGTCTGCATGATGCAGGCTGTAACAATGACCGCCGCACAGGTAGTGCGTCTGTGCATGTCGGTGGTGCGCCTGCTTGTGTTCGGCAGCGATGATGCCCGGTGCTGTCCGCCGAAAGTCGCGTACGTGGAGCGGCGTGTCGGCAAAACACTGTTCGGCCCAGTCGATCAGTTGCTTCATGCTCAGCCGTCCCTGCACAAAGAGAACCATCTGGTCCGTATTGTACCGTTCGGCCAGGAAGCGTCGGGCGTCGTCCGACTTGAACCGGCGCAGGGCGCGTGGCTGTCCGAGGATGGGTGTTCCGAGCGGGTGGTCGCGAAAGAGCATTGATTCGAATTCGTCGTAGATCAACTCTGCCGGAGCATCTTTGTAAGAGTCAATCTCGTCCAGAATCACCTCCAGTTCCTTGCATATTTCGGCTTCGGGGAAGCAGGCATGCTGGACCATGTCGGCCATCACGTCCATGGCTCTGTGTGCATAGGCTGTCAGCACAGTGGCATACAGGACGGTTTCTTCTTTGGTCGTGTAGGCATTGAGTTCACCGCCGATGCCCTCGATGCGGTCGATAATCTGCTTTGAGGTTCGGCTCGCAGTTCCCTTGAAGATGGTATGCTCCACAAAGTGAGCCATGCCGGGTTCGCCGGGCTGTTCGTCACGCGTACCGGTATTCATCATCAGTCCCAGGTAGCACACGTCTGACCGGGTCGGATGGAAGACAATGCGGATGCCGCATTTTAGCGTATGATGATAGAAATCTGCTTTTTTCACGATAGATAAAGGCCTGTCACAGCCCGTCTTTCTTCAGATTTGTCATGCTGCTGTTCAGCGCGGCTGCAAAGGTACTACAATTTGTGAGCATGAAAAAAATATGTACCTTTGCCGACCTGTTGGCATCCTCCTCTGCAGGGTGCCGGTTGTCTTGCGGCATTGGCGTAATTGGTAGCCGCGCCAGACTTAGGATCTGGTGTCGAAAGACGTGTAGGTTCGAGTCCTATATGCCGCACGGTTTGAAATCCCGTTCGTCAGGAACGACATGGTCAGTGACATGCATTAAGCCGCAGGAAAGCGTCCGCAATGCATGTCTTTTGTTTTCTCCGTCAGATATTGTGCCGCAGCATGCTTCTTGCCTCGTGCAGCCGTCTGGCCTCATGCTGCAGGCAGTGTTCCCCATGCGTGAGACTGAATGCGGATATGCGGCGTAATGCTTCCCGATGTGCTGCGCCCATGGCGTCGGTCCTTGGTGAGCCTTCTGCCTTGTTTGCGCCGGCAGCTCCCGTCAGTGCGGCAGGTTTGCTGATGCTTTTCGCCGGCAGAATCGGCGACGCTGATTCCTTCTTCCGGCCTTCGCCGGCTGCGGGGAGGCTGTGACGGCCGTATGCCTCCTGCCTGACGGCTGCTGTCTGCAGGGATACGATGATTGTCAGAAGCAAAATTCTGACGGACGGATCTTCTCCCGATTTCGGGCAGTGCATCAGTCAGGCGTGCACGGAGTGAGAGCAGACGACCGGCGGACATCTTCCGTGTGATGTTGTCACAGGCAGGCACGGCAAGTGCGCTTTCTGTTGGAAAAAGTGTTACCTTTGTCCCAACTATTAACACACACAAGCATTTATCATCATGGCACAGCAAGCAGAATATGACGATCAGCAAGTCGTTGACTACATCCTCAACTGGCTGGATAAGGACGACCGCAGCCGCGTTACGCGCGATGACGTCGAGTACGTCCTTGACCTGATCTACGACTACTACGTCGACCGTGGTCTGGTGAGCGAAGACATCCCCGATTCAGACGAAGAACTGATCGGGCAGGCAGAGATTGACGAGAACGACATGTTCGACTACCTCATGAAGCGCATCAGTGAAGACAAGCGCTCCACGCTCTCGTCCGACCTTGTTGACCAGATTCTGGAGGGCGAGTATCAGTATGGCAGCTCCATCGGAATCTATTCGGAAGACGAGTAAGACTGACGTGCTCATCGCTCGTTCACAGGCATCTTTGCACACAAAAAGCCGGAGACAGCATCTGATTAGAAATGCTGTCTCCGGCTGTGTCGGGGTGACACGACTCGAACGTGCGACCGCCTGGTCCCAAACCAGGTGC